>NZ_JBRRET010000046.1:0-27047 GCF_056760435.1 Stenotrophomonas sp. STEN008
GCCGGGGCGGCCTGGCCCGGGGTGGGGGCGCCCCGGGGCCCCCTCACCGGGCCCCCCGGGGGGGGGGGCGGCCGGGGGGGGCCCCCCCCCCCCGGTAGCGCCGGGCCATGCCCGGCGGATGCCAGGCCCCCGCCAACCACGGCCGGGGCCCATCCACGCTAGAATTACCCCTTATCGAGTCCCCCAAGCCGCATATGAGCCACTACGAAGGCGATCTTCGCACTCCCGAGTCGGCGCGCTTTGCCATCCTGGCCAGCCGCTGGAACGCCCGCATCACCGATACGCTGGTGGCCGGCGCACGCCAGAGCCTGGCCGGCAACGGCATCACCGAAGCCAACATCGACGTGATCCGGGTGCCGGGCGCCTGGGAACTGCCGCTGGTCGCCGCACGCCTGGCCGCCGCCCATGAACACGCCGCCATCCTCACCCTCGGCTGTGTGATCCGCGGCGACACCCGTCATTACGAACACGTGGCCGACCGCTGCGCCGAAGGCCTGATGCGCGTGCAGCTGGATTTCGGCGTGCCGGTACTGAACGGCGTGCTGGCGGTGGAACGCGTGGAAGATGCCGAGGCCCGCGCCGGCGGCAGCCACGGCAACAAGGGCGAGGAAGTCGCACTCGCCGCATTGGAAATGGTCAATCTTCTGGAGCAGCTGCCATGAACAAGAACACCCAGGGCAAGCCCTCCGGTAAACCCGTCCGCCGCGATGGCATTGATCCGGTGCTGCGCTCGCGCGCGCGCCGTCGTGCCGTGCAGGCCGTCTACGCGTGGCAGATCTCCGGCGGCAACGCACAGTCGCTGATCGCCCAGTTCGCGCATGAGCAGGCCCGCGAGATCGCCGATCTGGCGTACTTCGAGGCGCTGATGCACGGCGTGCTCGACAACCGCACCGACATCGACGAAGCGCTGGCCCCGTATCTGGACCGTGGCATCGAGGAAGTCGATGCCATCGAACGCGCGGTGCTGCGCCTGGCCGCGTACGAGCTGCGCTACCGCCTGGACGTGCCGTACCGCGTGGTGATCAACGAGGCCATCGAATCGGCGAAGCGCTTCGGCTCCGAACACGGCCACACCTACGTCAACGGTGTGCTGGACCGCGCCGCCGTGGAATGGCGCAAGGTCGAATCGGGCCACTGACCCGATCGCTGTAGAGCCGTGCCCTGCCTGGCTCACCGCGCAGGGCAAGGCTGCGTCCGGTAGTGTGGCGCGTGATCGAACTGCAGCCGCGCATGGCCCGGCTGCTACATAAGAGCAGAACGCCCCATGTCCCTGGCCGAATTCGCCCTCATCGACCGTATCCGCGCCCGCACCGCCGAGCGCGATGACGTGCTGCTCGGCATCGGTGACGATGCCGCGCTACTGCAGCCGCGCGCGAATGAACAGCTGGTGGTGACCGCCGATACACTCAACAGTGGCGTGCACTTCCCGGTGGAGACGCCGGCCTTCGATATCGGCTGGAAGACGCTGGCGGTCAATCTGTCCGATCTTGCGTCGATGGGCGCGCGACCGGCCTGGTGCACCTTGGCGCTGTCATTGCCGGAAACGTCCGAAGACTGGATCGAGGCATTCGCCGATGGCTTCTTCGCATTGGCCGACCAGCATGACGTCGCGCTGATCGGGGGTGACACCACGCGCGGACCGCTGTCGTTGTCTGTCACCGCAATGGGCCAGGTTGGCCGTGGTCAGGCCCTGCGCCGCGACCGTGCACAGGCCGGCGATGACATCTGGGTCAGTGGCACGCTGGGGGATGCGGCAGGTGCGCTGCGCCTGTGGCAACAGGGTGCGTTGAACGTGGCCACGGCCACGTTGCTCGTCGATTATGAAAGCCTGCGCCAGCGCCTGCTGCGGCCGACGCCGCGCGTCACCCTCGGCCTGCGCCTGCGTGCCTTCGCGCATGCGGCAGTGGATGTGTCCGACGGACTGCTGGCCGATCTGGGCCACATCGCCCGCCGCAGTGACGTGGCAGCGCATGTCGATACCGATGCGTTGCCGATCTCGCACGCGCTGCGTGAGCTGCTCGGCCGCGATGGCGCGCGCGACTGCGCGTTGCGGGGCGGAGACGACTACGAACTGTGCTTCACCGCGGCCGCCGATCAGCGCGACGCACTGCATTACCTCGCCGAATCGCTGGACCTGCCGCTCACCCGCATTGGCCGCATCGCCGAAGGGCAGGGCGTGCACGTGGATGGCGAAGTGGCCGACGGTGGTTATCAGCACTTCGCCTGACGAATGAAGACGCCGGGCATGGCCCGGCGCTACCGTCCTGACACGGACGGCGTTCATGCACAGGGCGGCGCCTCATGCAGGTGGCAGCACCTTGCCCGGGTTGAGGATGCCATCCGGGTCCAGCGTGGCCTTGATCGCGCGCATGGTCGCCAGCGTGGCGGGAGTGAACGCCTGCGCCATGAAATCGCGCTTGGCCAGGCCAATGCCATGTTCACCGGACAGTGTGCCGCCCAGCGCCAGCGTCAGCGCGAAGATCTTCGGCAGCGCCGCATGCGCTCGCGCGTTCTCGTCGGCATCGTCCGGGTGGTACAGGATGTTGACGTGCAGGTTGCCGTTGCCGGCATGGCCGAAGGTGACGATGGTCAGGCTGTACTCGCCTGCCAGCGCCTGTACCCCGGCAACCAGGTCGGGAATGCGCGATACCGGCACCACCACGTCTTCGTTGATCTTGCCGGGCGCAACGCTGCGCAGCGCGGGCGACAGTGCCTTGCGCGCCGCCCACAGCTGGTCGCGTGCGCGGCCCTCCATCGCGGCGTCCAGTTCCATCATGCCGTCGCCTTCGGCAGCGCTGGCCAGCGCCTGCAGCAGGTAGGGCAGGGTGTCGTGGTCGCCATCGGCCTCGACCAGCAGCATCGCGCCGGCCTCCGGTACGTCGGCGCCATTGAGGCGCAGCAGTTCCAGGCTGCGCGCGTCCATGAACTCCAGGCGGGTGGGTACCACCGGCTGCGACATCAGCCGCGATACCGCGGCGGCGGCGGCATAGGCATCGCGGTACAGCACGCGCAGTCCGGCCTGCGCGACCGGCAGCGGCGTCAGCTTCAAGGTAGCTTCCACGATCAGCGCCAGGGTGCCCTCGCTACCCACCAGCAGGTGGGTCAGGTCGTAGCCGGTTGCATCCTTGGTATAGGCACCACCGCAGCGGATCACCTCGCCGGTGCCGGTGACTGCGACCAGCCCCAGTACGTTGTCGCGGCTGGTGCCGTACTTCACCGCGCGTGGGCCACCGGCATTGCAGGCGAGGTTGCCGCCGACGCTGCAGATCTCCGCGCTGGACGGGTCCGGCGCCCAGAACAGCCCATGCGGTGTCAGCGCCTGCTGCAGGGCGCCGTTGAGCACGCCAGGCTGCACCACCGCGCAGCGATCACCGGCACGGATCTCGACGATGCGATCCATGCGGGTGAACGACAGCACGATGCTGCCCGGCAGGGGCACCGCCGCCCCGGTGGTACCGGTGCCCGCGCCACGCGCGACCAGGGCCACGCCGTGCACGCGGCAGGCGCGGACCAGCGCCTGCACCTGTTCGGTGTCGGCCGGCAGCGCGACGGCGGCGGGGCGTTGCCGGCGCCATGAGTTGTCCTGCGCATTCGCCTCCAGCGCGGTGTCATCCATGCGCCAGCCCTCCGTGCCCAGCAGGGCGGACAGTTCGGCAACCAGGGCAGCGGGCAGGGCAGGGCTCATGTTGGATCTCGTGGAACAACCGGTACGGAGTGGATGGCCTTACAGGCGGCTTCTGCGCCGGGCATCGGCACGGCAGCGTGGGTGATGATCGAGGGCATCAGCAGTCGTCCAGCCGGAATGCGTCGCGCAGCCAGTGCAGCTGTGGCGGTTCGCCGCTGGCCTCGACCACGTCGAAGCGGCAGGGCGCATCGGCCAGTGCAGGATGCGCCTGCAGGTACAACTGTGCGGCCTGTACCAGGCGCCGGCATTTGCGGGGGTCGACCGAGGCGGCAGCGCCGCCGAAGTCGCTGCGCGCGCGGTACCGCACCTCCACGAAAACCACTGTACCGGCGTCGTCCATCACCAGGTCCAGTTCACCGCTTCGATAACGGACATTGCGCGCGCGTGGCTGCAGCCCGGCCTGTTGCAGGTGCAGCTCGGCGGCGGTTTCCACCGCCGAGCCCCGCTGCGTGCGCTCAGCGACCACCGACGATCGGCATCGGCCGGCCGCCGCTGAAGGTCGACCACGCCGGCTGGCGCAGGATGTTGCCGTTGCCATCGAGGAACAGGGTGCCGGTGGCGCCTTCCAGGCCGCCTTCGTTGGCCAGCTTGTCCAGATAGCTGCTGATCTTCCACGCGTCGGCGCCGAAGGCGAACAGGCGGCCGGCGGCACCGCGCGCGCTGGGCAGCGTGCTGGCGACCTGGCTGGCCGACGGCAGGCCGGAGACACTGCGCACGTTCCAGGCTTCATTCGGGTAGACGATGCCGTCCAGTGCCACGTCTTCCTCCACCTTGCCGCTGCCGATGGTCAGCTGGGACGTGCCGACGCGGGTGGCGCCGCCGACACCGGCCAGCGCCAGCTGCGGCGCGAGCAGCCGCGCCTGCGGAGCGCGCACGGCGAGAAACACAGCGTCGACCTGGCCGGCATTGCGCACCTGGGCGCCGACATCGCCCACCGCTTCAGCGACCGATACCGTGGCGGCCACCTGGCCACCGCGCTGGGTGAAACGCTGGGAGAAGGCCGCGGCGGCGCGGCGGCCGGTATCGTCGCTGCTGCTGATGACCAGGGCGCGATTGCGCTCACGGCCACGCAGGTATTCGGCGGCGACGATGCCGTCGTCTTCCGGGGCGAGCGAGAAGCCGGCGCTGCCGGCCGGCGGTGAATCCTTGCCACGGTTCAGCGCCAGCACCGGCACCTGCAGCGGCTGGCGGCCGTATACCGCATCCACTTCATCGCGGCCCAGCGGGCCGACGACGAAGTCGGCACCGGAGGCCACTGCCTTGTCGTATGCAGCCAATGCACCGGCCGGCGTGCCGGCGGTATCGAAGAAATTGATGTCCGGGCGGCGGCGCGATTCGCCGTAATAGGCGGCGAGCAGGCCATCGCGCACCGGCTGTGCCGCGGTGGCAAGGCGGCCACTGAGTGGCAGCAGCACGGCCAGCTTCGCCGGCGGGCGGTAGCCATCGCTCATTGCCGGCGGGCGCTTGCTGGTATCGAACTGGGCGGCACCGTCGCGGTCGAACGGACGCGGAAGCGGCAGGCCGCGGGCGATCAACGCACGGCCGGCGAAGTTGTACAGCGGATCGTTGGCCGGCAGCGCGGCGGCACGGCTGCGCAGGGTGGCATCGTCGAGGGTGCCGAGCAGGCCTGAAATGGCCGCCTGGTTCTCGTTGCGCGCGCTGCCGGTGAGGCCGGCCTGCGCGCGTGCGCGGTCGCTGGCGGCGCCGAAGGCATCGCCAGTGGCCTGCAGGGCCTGGGCACGGGCGAGCAGCCAGCGCGTGCGCAGGCCGGGTGCGACGTTGTCGCCATTGTCCTTGAGCAGGGCCAGCGCCTGTGCGGGTTGCTTGTCAGCCAGTGCCAGCTCGGCGCCGGTCAGCTGGTAACGCTGCAGGCTGGCACCGGACAGCTGGCGGGCGCTGAGCTGCCCCAACAGGCTGCGCGCGCGGGTGCTGTCGCCGGCCAGGTGCCACGCCCAGGCTGCATCCGCCAGGGCATTGCTGCGCGCGCTGCCGCGCAGGGTGGCCGCCAGGCCCTCCAGCTGCATCGCGGCGTCGCGCGGCTTGCCCTGTTCGATCAGCGCCAGCGCCTGGCTCTGGGCCGGCGATTCGGGCGCGCTGGTGAAGCTGGTGGTGGCACAGCCGGCCAGGAGCATCAGCGACAACGAAAGGGCGGAGATGCGTGCGGCGGGCTTGTTCATGATCGGGTCCATGCGATGAGGGCAGCGGCCTTGGCCAGGTACACGCTAGGATTCTACCCTTGCCCCGTGAGTACCGCTGAAATGAGTGTCCCCACCCTGTATGTCGTCGCCACGCCGATCGGCAACCTGGCCGATCTGAGTCCGCGCGCACAGGAGGTGCTGCGTTCGGTAGCGGCGATCTGTGCCGAAGACACGCGGCGCAGCGGCCAGCTGTTGTCCCATTTCGGCATCCAGCAGCCGCTGGTGGCGCTGCACGAGCACAACGAAGACGCCCTGGCGCAGCGACTGGTCTCGCGCCTGCAGGCGGGCGAATCGCTGGCGCTGGTCAGCGATGCCGGCACGCCGCTGGTCAGCGATCCCGGCTTCCGCCTGGTACGGGCCGCGCGTGCGGCGGGCATCCGGGTCAGCCCGGTTCCGGGTGCCTGTGCCGCCATTGCCGCGCTCAGCGTGGCCGGCCTGCCCAGCGATCGCTTCAGTTTCGAGGGATTCCTGCCGGCCAAGGCCAGCGGGCGCCGCGACCGGCTGCAGGCGCTCGCCGGGGAGGTGCGCACGATGGTGTTCTACGAATCCTCGCACCGGATCGCCGAGTCCTTGGCGGACATGGCGGCGATCTTCGGCGGTGAGCGGCCTGCGGTACTGGCGCGGGAGCTGACCAAGCTGTTCGAGACCGTGCTGGATGGCGATCTGGCGGCCTTGCGGGCAACGGTCGAAGCCGACGAGAACCAGCGCAAGGGCGAGTTCGTGGTGATGGTGCAGGGGGCCGGCGACGACGAGGAAGCGCAGCTGGCCCATGGCCGTCGCGTCTACGCCACATTGAGCGAGCACCTGCCGCCGTCGACCGCCGCCAAGCTGGCCGCCGAGCTGACCGGCGCACCGCGCAAGGCGTTGTACGGCCGGTAGCGCCGGGCCATGCCCGGCGTGCGCGTCGCGCGGCATCGAACAGCCACCGGGCAGGAACCACCCGCGTACGGTAGAATGCGCGCTGGCGGAGCCGGCCAGACAGTCGCGTCATCCCTTGCGGGGTGCCGAGGAAAGTCCGGGCTCCACAGGGCAAGGTGCCAGGTAACGCCTGGGCGGCGCAAGCCGACGGAAAGTGCAACAGAAAGATACCGCCTACGTCTTCTTCGGAAGGCCGGTAAGGGTGAAATGGTGCGGTAAGAGCGCACCGCGAGTCTGGTAACAGACCGGCACGGCAAACCCCACCTGGAGCAAGACCAAATAGGGATCCTTTGGCGCGGCCCGCGTTGGATCCGGGTAGGTTGCTTGAGCGTTGCGGTGACGTAACGCCTAGAGGAATGACTGTCCACGACAGAACCCGGCTTATCGGCCGGCTCCGCCTCCATTCACCTGTGTAGCGCCGGGCCATGCCCGGCGGCATCCTGCCCGCCGTTCAGAAGTCGATGCGGCTTCCGGCGACGAATACGCCCTGCGGCCCGAAGCGGCGTTCATGGATCTGCCCGTGGCCATCACCATCGATCAGCAGCACGGTGCTGGCACGGGTGCCGTAGTCGTCGCCGCGGATGAAGGCCGGGCTCAACCAGCGCTCGCGTTCCAGTCCGATGCCGGTGTCCGGCAGGTCACTGTCGGCAGGCCGGTGTTCGTCGGCCAGCGCGGTCCATAGCGGGGTCAGGTCCGGGGTCAGATCCCTTTCGCTTTGCGAAGGAGATCTGACCCCGTCTTCTTCCAGCCAGGCCGTCAGCGCGGCCATCAGCCGCTGTGTCTTCGGCCAGGGGGCATCCAGTGCACCGTTGGACATGCCATGCACGCCCGGCCCCAGGCGCTGCCGTTCGGCAGGGTGGTTGCCCAGATACTCCAGGCTGTCGCTATCGGCCAGCAGCAGGTTGAACGGGGCGTAGGCGCCGGCCACGGCCGCCAAGCGGTCGATATGCACTGCGGCCGGGTCGCGGCCACGCAGGAAGTCGGCCACCAGCGCGCCACGCGAGGGACCGGTCTGGGCGGCCAGCGGATCGCGCACATTGGTGACCACCGCCATCCGGCCGCCGGCACCGACGCCGGCCCAGCCTCCTCCGGAGCGGAGGTCGCGCCCGCCGATGACGGAGGTCTCATCCTGCCAGCGGGCCAGCGCCGCAGTGGGGCGGGCGTGGAACTCATCACGGTTGCCGGTCATCACCAGCCGCCAGCGCGGATGGTGCATCCAGCCAAGAGCAAGCAGGCACATGACGTCATTGTGCCCGGTTTGCGCAGTCTGGCGCAGCTTTCAGCCAGTTCCCGATGAATGCGGGGGCGATGTTTCACGCCCCCTGCACAGGCCTGAACTTCCGTTCAATCTCAAAAATTGAGACGGATCAGCAACTTGTGGATAAGCCTTGAACAATTCTCTAAAGGTTGCTGCAAGCCATTGATGTGGCTGGCGATTTCCCTGCGGAAAAGTTGTTGACAACCCTTCGCTCGCTGCTAAGGTGGGCATCAGAGGGAAATCCGGGTGTTTTGTGGGTTTTCGTGGTTCAATGTTTCACCGGGCGAAGGACAAGGTGCAGGCGTCGTGTTTCAGGGCGAGACGGCCATCACAGTTGACGACAAGGGGCGCATGGCGGTTCCCACCGCTTACCGCGACCTCGTCGCGCGCGCCAGCAACAACCGTCTCGTGTTGACCTACAACCCGTTCGAAGCTGGCTGCCTGTGGCTTTATGCCGAGTCCGAATGGGAACGGGTCCGCGACGATGTCATGTCCAAGCCCAATACCCAGCGCGTCGTGCGCCTGTTGCAGCAGAAGCTGGTCGGCTCGGCCGCCCACCTGGAGCTGGACGGCAACGGTCGTATCAGCATTCCCGCCAGCCACCGCGGTGCGGTGGGCATAGAAAAGAAGGCGGTATTGCTCGGTATGGGCGACAAGTTCGAATTGTGGAGCGAGCAGGCGCATCGTGCCCTGATCCAGCAGACGTTGTCTGACGAGGATCTGGGCGATGGGTTGCTCGACCTGAAGTTGTGAGCCGGGGTGCCCGGATGCGCCCAGAAGCGCAGGCCGGTCACCTTCCGGTGTCGCAGTCGCCGGCGGTGCACCTGCCGGTCCTGTACACCCAGGTCCTGGACGGCCTGAGGGTGATCGAAAACGGACGTTATCTGGATGGCACGTTCGGTCGTGGCGGTCACGCACGTGGCGTGCTCACCCAGTTGGGGCCGGAGGGACGCCTGCTGGTCATGGACAAGGATCCGGAAGCCATCGCTGTGGCCGAGCGCGACTTCGCGCCGGACCCGCGCGTGTCGATTTTCCGTGGCAGCTTCGCCCAGCTGCTGCAGTGGAACGAGACGGCCGAAGGCCTGGATGGCGTGCTGTTCGATCTCGGCGTGTCCTCGCCGCAGCTGGACGTGGCCGAACGTGGTTTCAGCTTCGGCAAGGACGGCCCGCTGGACATGCGCATGGATCCGGACAGCGGCGAAAGTGCCGCGCAGTGGATCAACCGCGTCGAAGAGCGCGAGATCGCCGACGTGCTGTGGACCTATGGCGAAGAGCGGCAGAGCCGGCGCATCGCCCGCGCCATCGTTGCCCGCCGCGAGAAGCAGCCGTTCTCCCGCACCGCCGAACTGGCCGAACTGATCGCGTCGGTGATGCCCCGCGGCAAGGACAAGATCCATCCGGCCACCCGCAGTTTCCAGGCCATCCGCATCCACATCAACCGCGAGCTGGCCGATCTGGAGGCCGGGCTCGACGCGGCGGTGGAACGGCTCAAGCCCGGCGGCCGGCTGGCGGTCATCAGCTTCCATTCGCTGGAAGACCGTATCGTCAAGCAGTACATGAACCGTCTGGCCAAGGCGCCGCCTGCCAACCGCCGCCTGCCTGAAGCGGTCGCGTTCGTGCCGACCCTGGACCTGATCGGCGGGGCCATCAAGGCCACGGACGACGAACTGGCCGCCAACCCGCGCGCGCGCAGCGCCGTGCTGCGCGTGGCCCAGAAGCGGGAGGCCGACGCATGAGCCGCCTGCTGCTGATCATTCTGCTGGCCTCCACCGTGGCCTCGGCGATCGGCGTGGTGTTCGTGCGCCACCGCCACCGGCAGACGTTCATCGAGCTGTCGCGCGCCGAGCGTGCGCGCGATGACCTGAACATCGAGTTCGGCCGCCTGCAGCTGGAACAGGCCACCCTGGCCGAAGCCAACCGCGTCGACCGCATCGCCCGCGAGAAGTTGGGCATGAAGTTCCCCGAAGCCGCCGACGTAGTGGTGGTGCGCCCATGAGCAAGACCGGCCGCAACCGTCCACGCAACGCCTTCAACCTGCGCCAGCGCCTGCGCTGGGTGGCGCTGGCGCTTGGCCTGTGTTCGGTGTCGCTGGTCGGCCGCGCGGCCTACGTGCAGATCATCAACAGCGATTTCTACCAGCGCCAGGGCGAGGCCCGCTACCTGCGCGAGCTGCCGATCAAAACCTCGCGCGGCATGATCACCGACCGCAACGGCGAACCGCTGGCGGTCTCCACCCCGGTGGCCTCGATCTGGGTGAACCCGCAGGACCTGCTGCGCGCGCCTGACCGCATTCCGGAATTGGCGCAGGCCGTGGGCATGTCGGTGGACGAGCTGAGCAGCCGCCTGTCGCAGAAGTCGGACAAGGAATTCATGTACCTGCGTCGCCGGATCAATCCGGACGAGGCAGAAAAGGTGGTCGCGCTGAAGATTCCAGGCGTGGCCGCGCAGCGCGAGTTCCGCCGCTTCTACCCGCAGGGCGAAGCGATGGCGCATGTGCTGGGTTTCACCAACATCGACGACCGCGGCCAGGAAGGCCTGGAACTGGCGTTCGACGAATGGCTGCGCGGCAAGCCGGGCGCGAAGCGGGTGATCCGCAACCGCAAGGGCGAGACCGTCGAGAGCGATCTGCTGCGTGCCGCCGAACCGGGCAAGGACCTGACCCTCAGCATCGATCGCCGCATCCAGTACCTGGCCTTCAAGGAACTGCGCAATGCGCTGGTGGCCAACAAGGCGGCCGGCGGTTCGATGGTCATCATGGACGTGACCACCGGCGAGATCCTGGCCATGGTCAACCTGCCGACCTACAACCCGAACTCGCTGACCGGTGCGTTGCCCGATTCGCGTCGCAATCGCGCGGTGACCGATCTGGTCGAACCGGGCTCGACGATGAAGCCGTTGACCATCGCCACCGCGCTGCAGGCAGGCGTGGTGACCAAGGACACCATCGTCGACACCAATCCGGGTTACATGACCCTGGGCCGCTTCACCATCCGCGACGTGCCGCGCAACAACGGGGTACTGAACGTAACCGGCGTAATCACCCGCAGCTCCAACGTTGGTGCCGCCAAGGTCGCGGCGAAGATGCCTGACCAGACCTTCTATGACGGTGTGCGGCGCTTCGGCTACGGCTCGGTACCGCACAGCGGTTTCCCGGGTGAGTCCGGAGGTGTGGTGATGCGTCCGGGCCGTTGGTCGGGAACCACCAAGACCACCATGTCCTATGGCTACGGCCTGTCGGTCACGCCGTTGCAGATCGCCACCGCGTACTCGGCGCTGGCCAACGGTGGTCGCCTGATTGCACCGACCTTCGTCAAGGGGCAGCGCAACGAAGGCCAGCAGATCATCGACGAGAACGTCGCCAAGCAGGTGGTGGCGATGATGGAAACGGTGGTCACCCAGGGCGGCGCCAAGCAGGCGGCGGTCCTGGGCTACCACGTCGCCGGCAAGACTGGTACTGCGCGCAAGGCCGGCCCCGGCGGCTACGAGCGCGGTCACTACAACGCGCTGTTCGCCGGCGTGGTGCCCGCCACCAACCCGCGCTTCGCCACTGTCATCGTCATCAATGATCCGCAGGCCGGCAAGTTCTACGGCGGCCTGGTGTCGGCGCCGGTCTATCACAACGTGATGGAAGGCACTCTGCGCCTGATGGATGTGCCGCTGGACGACCTGCAGTCGTGGCTGGCCGCGCAGCAGTCCGGAAAGATGGGGCACTCGGCCTCGATCCTGCCGGCCCCGCCGGCCGAGACCGCGTTGCCGGTTGATGCCGCCGCCGAATTCGATGCCGCGCTGCCCAGCGCGCAGGTCCAGACGCCGCCCGCCACGGGAGGCACGCAATGAGCCCTTCGATGTTGCTTTCGCAGTTGCTTCCGGACGTGGCCCTGGCGGGCCATGATCCCGTTCTGACCGGCCTGGTGCTGGACAGCCGTGCCGTACGCCCCGGCAATGCCTTCGTGGCCATCGCCGGCTTCGGCGCACATGGCCTGGGCTTCGTCGATCAGGCGCGCGCGGCGGGCGCCGGCGCGATCCTGTTCGAGCCACCGGCACCGGACGATCTGCCCGCACCGGCTGATGCCATCGCGGTGCCGGGCCTGCGCGCACGCATGGGCGCAATGGCTGACCAGTTCCACGGTGCACCGTCGCGGGCAATGGCGATGGTGGGTGTCACCGGTACCAACGGCAAAACGTCCACCGTGCAGCTGCTGGCCCAGGCCTGGCATCTGCTGGGAACGCCCAGTGGCAGTATCGGCACGCTGGGTGCTGGACTTTACGGCGCGGTCGAGCCGACCGGCTTCACCACGCCGCTGGTGCTGCAGATGCATGCCCTGCTGGCGCAGCTGCGCGACCAGGGTGCGCGTGCGGTGGCGATGGAAGTCAGTTCACATGCGCTGGACCAGGGCCGCGTCGATGCCGTGCATTACGACGTGGCCGTGTTCACCAACCTCACCCGCGACCATCTCGATTACCACGGCGACATGGCCAGCTACGGCGCGGCCAAGGCCCGCCTGTTCCATCGTCCTGGCCTGAAGGCCGCGGTGATCAACCTCGACGACGCGTTCGGTCGCCAGCTGTTCGCCGACCTGCCGGCCGGCGTGCTGCCGATCGGCCTGAGCTCGCGCGGTACCGACGGCGCCGTCGTGCTCGCCGACGCGCTGCAGCTTGATGGCCGTGGCATCGCCTTCGACCTGGTGATCGAAGGCCAGCGCGCAGCTGTCCGATCGCCGCTGCTGGGCCGCTTCAACGTCGACAACCTGCTGGCCGTGGCAGGCACCCTGCACGCGCAGGGCCAGTCACTGCCGCGTATCGCCGAGGTGCTGTCAGCGCTGCAGCCGATCCGCGGCCGCATGAACCGCCTTGGCGGCGAGCAGGGCCTGCCGACCGTGGTCATCGACTACGCGCACACGCCGGATGCACTGGAACAGGCACTGGACAGCCTGCACGGGCATCTGCAGGGCACGCTGTTCTGTGTGTTCGGCTGTGGCGGCGAACGTGACACCGGCAAGCGCCCGCAGATGGCGGCCATCGCCGAGCGGCTGGCCAACCAGGTCATCGTCACCGATGACAACCCGCGCGGCGAGGACGGTGACCGCATCGTCGCCGACATCCTTGCGGGATTCACCGATGCCGGCGCGGTGACGGTGCAGCGCAACCGTGCGCGCGCGATCGGCCTGGCCGTGAAGCGCGCCGGTGCCGGCGACATCATCCTGATCGCCGGCAAGGGCCATGAGCCCTACCAGGAGATCAAGGGCATACGCCACGACTTCGACGACACCGAAGTGGCGGCCGCTGCACTGGCTGCCAAGGCCGGTGTGCTGGCGGCGGAGGGTGCACGATGAAGCGCACCCTGCTGTCGCTGATCGCGCACTGGGCTGGCGGCGAGATTCACGGCGACGATGTCGCCATCGATGCCATCAGCAACGATACCCGCAGTCTTGGCCCGGGCAGCCTGTACGTGGCCCTGCGTGGCGAGCGCTTCGATGGCCATGACTTCGCCGCCGACGCGCAGGCCCGTGGCGCCAGCGCGCTGCTGGTCGAGCGCCTGCTGCCGGTCGAGCTGCCGCAGGTGCTGGTCGCCGACAGCGAACTGGCGCTGGCGAAGATCGCCACGGGCATGCAGCGCGACCGCAGCACCGAGGTCTTCGCGATCACCGGCAGCAACGGCAAGACCAGCGTGAAGAGCCTGCTGCTGGCCATCCTGCACCAGGTGGCACAGCACGCGCACAAGGTGGTCTATGCCAACCCGGGCAACCGCAACAACGAGATCGGCCTGCCACTGGCGGTGATCGATGCGCCGGAAGATGCCGACTACGCCGTCTACGAGATGGGCGCCGGCAAGCCGGGCGACATCGCCTACCTGACCGATATCGCCCGCCCGCGCTATGCGCTGGTCAACAACATCGCGCCTGCGCATCTCGAGCGGATGGGCAGTCTGCTCGGCGTGGCCACCACCAAGGGCGCCATCTACGCCGCACTGCCGGCCGACGGCGTGGCGGTGATCAATGCCGATGATGCCTACGGACGCTGGTTCGAGCAGCACTTCGTCGGCGTTCCGCCGCGCTGCCGCGTGCTGCGTTACGGCCTGGAACACACTGCCGACATCACCGCGCGTGACATCCGCGCCGGTGCGCAGGGCAGCCAGTTCACGCTGGTCTCGCCGATGGGCGAAGCACGCGTGGTGCTGGGCCTGCCGGGCCGCCACAACGTCAGCAATGCGCTTGCTGCCGCCAGCCTGGCGCTGGCTGCCGGCATCGACCTGGCATGGGTCGCCGCCGGCCTGGCCGACGCACAGCCGGTGCCCGGACGCCAGATCGCCCACCAGCTGCGCAATGGTGCGGTGCTGGTGGACGACAGCTACAACGCCAATCCCGGTTCGCTGGCCGCCGCCATCGATGCGCTGGCGGCCGCCCCGGAAGAGGGCTGGCTGGTGCTGGGTGACATGCGTGAGCTTGGCCCGGATGCGCAGTCGCTGCACGCGCAGGCCGGCGTCCGCGCGCGCGCCGCAGGGCTGAAGCGCCTGTATGCGCTCGGTCCGCTCAGTGCCGCCGCCGCCGCCGCGTTCGGCGAAGGCGGCCGCCAATTCGCCACCCATGACGCGCTGTCGCAGGCGTTGAAGGACGAGCTGCACGCCGGCGTGCGCTGCCTGGTCAAGGGTTCCCGTGGCAGCGCCATGGACACGATCGTCAAAGCGCTGCTGGCGCAAGGAGAGGAATCCCCGCATGTTGTATGAACTGGCTCGATGGTTGCAGCAGTTGGAGAGCCTGTTCGGGCTGTTCAACTACCAGACGTTCCGCGCCATCCTTGCCGCGTTGACGGCCCTGTTCCTGTCGCTGTGGCTCGGCCCGGCGATGATCCGCAAGCTTGCCCAGTTCAAGGGCGGCCAGCCGATCCGCAAGGACGGCCCGCAGACCCATTTCTCCAAGGCCGGCACGCCGACCATGGGCGGTTCGCTGATCCTGCTGACCGTCACCCTGTCGGTGCTGATGTGGGCCGACCTGCGCAACCGCTACGTCTGGCTGGTGCTGGCGGTGATGCTGTGCTTCGGCGCGATCGGCTGGTACGACGACTGGATCAAGATCGTCCGCCGCGACCCGAACGGCTTGAAGTCGCGCTGGAAGTACCTGCTGCAGTCGATCTTCGGACTGGCCGCCGGCCTGTTCCTGTTCTATACCGCCGATGTACCTGCCGCACTGACCTTCTACATTCCGATGTTCAAGTCGGTGGCGCTGCCGCTGGCCGGAATCGGCTTCGTGACCATCGCCTACTTCTGGATCGTCGGCTTCTCCAACGCGGTCAACCTGACCGATGGCCTGGACGGCCTGGCGATCATGCCCACCGTGCTGGTCGCCTGCGCGCTGGGCGTGTTCGCCTACGCCTCCGGCAACGTGGTGTTCGCCAACTACCTGCAGATCCCGCAGATTCCCGGTGCCGGTGAGCTGGTCATCATCTGCGCCGCCATCGCGGGCGCCGGGCTGGGCTTCCTGTGGTTCAACACCTATCCGGCGATGGTCTTCATGGGCGACATCGGCGCGCTGGCGCTGGGCGCGGTGCTGGGCACGATCGCGGTGATCACCCGCCAGGAACTGGTGCTGGTGATCATGGGCGGCGTATTCGTCATCGAGACCCTGTCGGTGATGATCCAGGTCGCCTCGTTCAAGCTGACCGGCAAGCGCGTGTTCCGCATGGCGCCGATCCACCACCATTTCGAACTGAAGGGCTGGCCGGAGCCGCGGGTGATCGTGCGCTTCTGGATCATCTCCGTCGTGCTCGTGCTGATCGGCCTGGCCACGTTGAAGGTGCGCTGACGATGAACGACCTGTCCCGCCAGGCAACACGCCTCGAAGCCATCGAAGGCAGCTACGACAAGTGGCTGCTGGGTGCGATGCTCGCGCTCACCGGGCTGGGCGTGGTGATGGTGGCGTCGAGCTCGATCGCGTTGATGAGCAGCCCGTTCTACTACCTCAACCGCCACCTGGTGTTCCTGGCGATCGGCATCGTGCTGGCGGCCATTGCCGCGCGTACCGAGCTGAAGTCCATCGAGCAGTACAACCAGGTGCTGCTGCTGGGCTGCTTCGCACTGCTGCTGGTGGTGTTCATTCCCGGTCTGGGCAGCAGCGTCAATGGTGCCCGCCGCTGGATCAACCTGGGGGTCTCCAAGTTCCAGACCGTGGAAGCGGTGAAGGTGCTGTACATCGTCTGGCTGTCCAGCTACCTGGTGCGCTTCCGCGACGAGGTCAACGCGACCTGGCCGGCGATGCTCAAGCCGCTGGGCGTGGCCGGTGCGCTGGTGGTGCTGCTGCTGCTGCAGCCCGACTTCGGTTCGTCGACCCTGCTGCTGGCGATCACGGCCGGCATGCTGGTGCTGGGCGGAGTCAACATGCCGCGCATGTCGATGCCGGTGATCATCGGCCTGGTCGGCATGAGCGCGCTGGCGATCATCGAGCCGTACCGCATGCGCCGCATCACCTCGTTCCTGGACCCGTGGGCCGACCAGCAGGGCGACGGCTACCAGCTGTCCAACGCGCTGATGGCGGTGGGGCGCGGCGAGTGGACCGGCGTCGGCCTCGGCAATTCGGTACAGAAGCTGTACTACCTGCCCGAAGCACATACCGACTTCATCTTCTCGGTGACCGCCGAGGAATTCGGCTTCATGGGCACCTGCGTCATCATCGCCCTGTTCGCGCTGCTGGTCGGCCGCACCTTCTGGCTGGGCATGCGCTGCGTGGAAATGAAGCGCCACTTCTCCGGCTACATCGCCTTCGGCATCGGCCTGTGGATCAGCATGCAGACCTTCGTTTCGATCGGCGTGAACCTGGGCATCCTGCCGACCAAGGGCCTGACCCTGCCGCTGATCTCCTCGGGTGGTTCGTCGGTCCTGATGACGTGCGTGGCGATGGGCCTGCTGCTGCGCGTGTCCTACGAGCTGAAGCGTGCCGAGCGCCGCCAGGCCGTGCGCATCGGCGGCGGCGACGATGCTGCCACCGCACCGGCCGAAGAGCCGTCCGCCCCGTCCGCGGGGTCGCTGCCGATGGGCGCGGACGCGCCTGCCGGCGCGGGCCCTGCCGTGCGTGGCACCAGCCGCCTGCAGTCCCGCGTCGAACCGACTTTCGGGAGGCTCGGATGAGCGCTGCCGACCACAACGTTCGCCCGGTGATGATCCTGGCCGGTGGTACCGGCGGGCATATCTTCCCAGGGCTGGCCGTGGCCCGCGTGCTGCGCGAGCGTGGCGTGCCGGTCACCTGGATGGGCGCCGAAGGCGCGATGGAAACCCGGTTGGTGCCGCAGCACGACATTCCGATTGACACGCTGTCCATCACCGGCCTGCGTGGCAAGGGCAAGCTGGCACTGCTGGGCGCACCGTGGCGGCTGATGCGCGCGTTGCGTGCGGCCGGCATGATCATCCGCCGTCGCCAGCCGCGTGCGGTGATTGCCTTCGGCGGATTCGCCTCGGGACCCGGTGGCATGGCCACCCGCCTGCATGGGCTGCCACTGCTGGTGCACGAACAGAACCGCGCACCCGGCATGACCAACCGCATCCTGTCGCGCTACTCGCGCCGCCTGCTGACCGGGTTCCCGGGCACCTTCGCCAAGGGTGAAGAAGCGGTGGGCAATCCAGTGCGCGCGGAGATCGCCGCGATCGCGCCGCCGGAACAGCGTTTCGCCGATCGCCACGGTCCGTTGCGCGTGCTGGTGGTGGGTGGCAGCCAGGGTGCGCGCGCACTCAACAGCGGCGTGCCGCAGGCCATCGCAGCGCTCGGTGCGGAAGTGCCGGTGCAGGTGCGCCATCAGAGCGGCGAGAAGCTGCACGCCGAAGCGGTCGAGGCCTATGCCAAGGCGGGCGTGCAGGCGCAGATCACGCCGTTCATCGCGGACATGGCCGAGGCATTCGCGTGGGCCGACCTGGTCGTGTGCCGTGCCGGGGCATCCACCCTGGCCGAGCTGTGCGCGGTCGGTGTCGGCAGCGTGCTGGTGCCATTCCCCGCCGCCGTCGACGATCACCAGACCCGCAACGCGGAGTATCTGGTCGAGCGCGGCGCGGCGGTTTTGCTGAAGCAGGACGGAACGCTGGCAGACGGCATTGCCGCACTGCTGCGCGATCTGTCCGAAAATCCCGGCCGCCGCATGCAGATGGCGCAAGCCGCGCGTGCCCTGGCCAAGGTCGATGCCGCCGAGCGCATCGCCGATATCATTCTCGAGGAAGCTGTATGAAGAAGGCATGCCAGCGCGCCTGCCCTGCGCGAGGCCGCGCATGATCCGTCGCCTGCACGACACCAACGACCTGGTGCGCGCCTTCCCGCGCGTGCACTTCGTCGGCATCGGCGGCACCGGCATGAGCGGCATCGCCGAAGTGATGCTGACGCTGGGTTATGAAGTGTCCGGTTCGGACAATGCCGACAATGCGGCCACCCGCCGCCTGGCCGGCCTGGGCGCACGCATCATGCGTGGCCATTCGGCGGCCAATGTGCTGGGCACCGACTGCGTGGTGGTGTCCAGCGCGATCCGCGAAGACAACCCGGAGCTGATGGAGGCGCGCAGCCAGCGCATTCCGATCATGCCGCGTGCGGCGATGCTGGCCGAGCTGATGCGCTTCCGGCGTGGCATCGCCGTGGCCGGCACCCATGGCAAGACCACCACCACCAGCCTGACGGCAGCGGTGCTGAGCGAGGGCGGCCTGGACCCGACCTTCGTGATCGGTGGCCAGCTGCTGGCCGCCGGCGCCAATGCCAAGCTGGGCGGTGGGCAGTGGCTGGTGGCAGAGGCCGATGAGAGCGATGGCAGCTTCCTGCGCCTGAATCCGCTGATGTCGATCATCACCAACATCGATGCGGACCACCTGGAGAACTACGGCAACGACTTCGCCCGGGTGCAGGCCGCATTCGCCGAATTCCTGCAGCGCCTTCCGTTCTACGGGCTGGCGGTGCTGTGCATCGACGATCCGGAAGTGGCTGCACTGGCCGCCAGGACGCCGCGCCACGTCATGAGCTACGGCATGAGCCCGCAGGCCGACGTGCGCGCCGAGAACGTGGTGCAGGAGGGCTCGCGCATGCGCTTCACCCTGCGCCTGCCGCAGGGCACCAGCCAGGAAGTGGTGCTGGCACTGCCGGGCAGGCACAACGTGCTCAACGCGCTGGCCGCCGCTGCGGTCGGTTGGCAGCTGGGCGTGGCACCGGATGCGATTGCGCGTGCGCTGGAGGCCTTCGCCGGGGTCGGCCGTCGCTTCAACGACCTGGGCGAAGTCACCACCGCCAGCGGTGCCAGGGTGCGGATCATCGATGATTACGGTCATCACCCGAGCGAACTGGAGGCGGTGTTTGCCGCTGCCCGCGGCGGCTGGGCCGACAAGCGCCTGGTGGTCGCGTTCCAGCCCCACCGCTACAGCCGCACCCGCGACCAGTTCGACAAGTTCGCTGCAGTGCTGTCCAGCGTCGACGCGCTGGTACTGAGCGAGGTCTACCCGGCCGGCGAGGAGCCGATCGCAGGTGCCGATTCGCATGCGCTGGCACGCGCCATCCGCGCCCGCGGCCGCAGCGAGCCGGTGGTGGTGGGCAAGGCCGCCGAGCTGGCGAGCGTGCTGCCGGACGTGCTGCAGGATGGTGACCTGCTGCTGATGATGGGGGCCGGCGATATCGGCGCCGTCGCCACCCACATCGCAGTGGAAGGCTTCAAGGCGGAGGGCGAGGCGTGAGCACGCTGACCTTCCCGCCGCTGCGCAGTACCGACCCGGCCGTGTTCGGCCGCGTCGCCGTGCTGCTCGGCGGTACCTCCAGCGAGCGCGAGGTGTCGCTGGACTCCGGCCGCAACGTGCTGGAGGCGCTGCAGTCGCGCGGCGTCGATGCGTTCGCCGTGGACGGCATTCCGGCCCTGGCCCGGGCATTGGCCGGCGGCGGCATCGATCGCGTGTTCAACATCCTGCACGGCCACAACGGTGGCGGAGAGGATGGCATCGTGCAGGGCCTGATGGACGCCTTCGGCGTGCCGTACACCGGCTCGGACGTGCTGGGTTCGGCATTGAGCATGGACAAGATCCGCACCAAGCAGGTGTGGCTCTCGGTCGGTTTACCCACCCCGCAGTACCGGAAGGTCACTGCCGAGACCGTCCACGCACAGGCGCGCGAGCTGGGCCTGCCGGTGGTGGTCAAGCCGGCCAACGAAGGCTCGAGCGTGGGCATCAGCCGTGTGACCGACGAAGCAGGCCTGGACGAGGCGGTGGCGTTGGCCGCGCGCTACGACGGCCAGCTGCTGATGGAGCAGATGGTGGTCGGCGACGAGCTGACCGTCGCCATCCTTGGCGACGTCGCACTGCCGTCGATCCGCATCGTGCCCAAAGGCCAGTGGTACGACTACAACGCCAAGTACATCGCAGAAGATACCCAGTACCTGTGCCCGGGCCTGGACGGCGAGGCCGAGGACGAGATCCGTCGCATCGCGCTGGCCGCCTTCCGCGCCGCCGGCTGCCGTGGCTGGGGGCGCGTGGACGTGATGCGTGACCGCGCAAGTGGCCGCTTCTTCCTGCTGGAAGTGAACACCGCGCCGGGCATGACCAGCCACTCGCTGGTGCCCAAGGCGGCCCGCCAGGCCGGCATCGGCTTCGAGGAGCTGGTGTGGCGCGTGCTTGAACAGACCCTGGAGGCTGGCCACGCATGAACGCGGTGCTGCGCATCTTCGTCTGGCTTCTGGCGCTGTCGGTGGTGGCACTGCCGGTGGTGGCCGTGGTCAATGGCTGGGTCGGCGCCGAGCGCTGGCCGCTGGCGAAGCTGCGCGTGCACGGTGAATTCAAGCGCGTGCCGGCCGAGCAGCTGCAGCAGGTGCTGTTGCCGTATGCGCGTGCCGGGTTCTTCGCGGTCAAGCTGCAGGATGCGCAGGACGCACTGGAGAAGCTGCCGTGGGTGGAAAGCGCGCAGGTGCGCAAGCAGTGGCCTGACGTGCTGGAAGTGACCCTGGTCGAGCACAAGCCTTTCGCCCGCTGGGGCGAGGGTCGCCTGCTGTCCGAGCAGGGCAAGCTGTTCCCCACGCCGAAGAAGCTGGCCGACCTGCAGCTGCCCGAGCTGGATGGCCCCGACAGCCAGACCGAGGAAGTGGTCAAGCTGTACAACGATTCACGCGCGCTGTTCGCGCCTGCCGGCGTCGACGTGCGCCGGCTGACCATGGATGCGCGCGGCAGCTGGTCGCTGGTGCTGAGCAACGGCACCGAAGTGGTGGTCGGGCGCGATGACGCCCGTTCGCGCCTGCAGCGCTTCGTGCGCGTGCTGCCACAACTGGCCAACCAGGCTGCGCCGATCGAGCGCGCCGATCTCCGTTACACCAATGGTTTCACGCTGAGCTGGGGCACCCCGGCCGCGCCGGCTGACGCGCCGGCGACCCCGGCAAGAAGGACGCAGGAAAGGACATGAATCGCAAGGGTGACAAATCGCTGATCGTCGGCCTGGATATCGGCACCTCCAAGGTGGTGGCGCTGGTGGGCGAGTATTCGCCGGGCAACCCGATCGAAGTGATCGGCATCGGATCGCACGAGTCGCGCGGCCTCAAGCGCGGCGTGGTGGTGGACATCGAATCGACCGTGCAGTCGATCCAGCGTGCGGTCGAAGAGGCCGAGCTGATGGCCGGCTGCGAGATCCGTTCGGTCTACGCCTCGATCTCCGGCAACCACGTGCAGTGCAAGAACTCGCCGGGAATCGTGCCGATCCGCGATGGCGAAGTGACCTGGGGCGACCTGGACCGCGTGCTCGACGCTGCCAAGGCGGTGGCGATTCCGGCCGACCAGAAGATCCTGCATGCGATCCCGCGCGAGTACGTGCTGGATGATTCGCAGGAAGGCATCCGCAACCCGGTGGGCATGACCGGTGTGCGCCTGGAAGTCCATGCACACCTGGTGGTGTGCGCGCAGTCCGCCGCCGCCAACATCAGCAAGTGCGTGCAGCGCTGCGGCCTGCAGGTGGATGATCTGGTGCTGTCCTCGCTGGCCTCCAGCGTGGCGGTGCTGACCGCCGACGAACGCGAGCTGGGTGTGGTGCTGGTCGACATGGGCGCAGGCACCACCGACATCGCGGTGTTCGTGCAGGGCGCGATCTGCCACACCGCATCGCTGCCGATTGCAGGCGACCACGTCACCAACGACATCGCGCACATGCTGCGCACGCCGACCCCGGAAGCCGAGCAGATCAAGGTGCGCTACGCCTGCGCCCTGGCCCAGCTGGCCACTGCCGAGGAGAGCATCCAGGTGCCGTCGGTGGGTGATCGCCCGCCGCGGCGCATGCCGCGCCATTCGCTGGCGCAGGCAGTGCAGGGCCGCTACGAGGAAATCTTCGAGATGGTGCAGGCCGAACTGCGTCGCTCCGGCTTCGAAGAGCTGGTGCGCGCGGGCATGGTGCTCACCGGCGGTGCATCGAAGATGGAAGGCGTGGTCGAGCTGGCTGAAGAGATGCTGCAGATGCCGGTGCGCGTGGGCATTCCGCAGCACGTCACCGGCCTGGGCGAAGTGGTCGGCAACCCGGTGCACGCCACCGGCGTGGGCCTGCTGCTGATGGGCAGCCAGATCGAGCATCCGCGCCGGCCATCGCTGCCGACCGGGCGCGCCGGCAGCATGTTCAAGAAACTCAAGACCTGGTTCCGCGGCGAGTTCTGACGCGGAACCCGTAACGCCGGGCATCGCCCGGATGCAACACCCGCAACACAACGCAACACCGGCAACACACAACCCACACAGCCGCAACGGCGGCATGCAGCAGGACGGCAGGACGCCCGAATGCCCATGCCATCGAAAGCGGATACAACGAGGACACGGACATGGCGCATTTTGAACTGATCGAAAAGATGGCACCCAATGCGGTGATCAAGGTGGTTGGCGTGGGCGGCGGCGGCGGCAATGCCGTGGCGCACATGGTCAACTCGGCGGTGGACGGCGTGGAGTTCATCACCGCCAACACCGACTCGCAGGCCATCAAGAATTGCGGTGCGAAGCTGCAGCTGCAGCTGGGCACCAACGTGACCAAGGGCCTGGGCGCAGGCGCGAACCCGGAAGTGGGCCGCCAGGCCGCCCTGGAAGACCGTGAGCGCATCATGGACGCCCTGCAGGGCGCCGACATGGTGTTCATCACCGCCGGCATGGGCGGCGGCACCGGCACCGGTGCGGCGCCGGTGGTGGCGCAGCTGGCCAAGGAAATGGGCATCCTGACCGTGGCCGTGGTCACCAAGCCGTTCCCGTTCGAAGGCCGTCGCCGCATGCAGGTTGCGCTGAAGGGCATCGAGGAACTGAGCCAGCACTGCGACTCGCTGATCACGATTCCGAACGAGAAGCTGATCACCGTGCTGGGCCGCAACGCCACCATGATCCAGGCGTTCCGTGCCGCCAATGACGTGCTGCAGGGCGCCGTGCAGGGCATTGCTGACCTGATCGTGCGTCCGGGCCTGATCAACGTCGACTTCGCCGACGTGCGCACCGTCATGTCCGAAATGGGCCTGGCGATGATGGGTACCGGCACCGCCCGTGGCGATGACCGTGCCCAGGCTGCCGCCGAAGCGGCGATCCAGAACCCGCTGCTGGACGATGTGAACCTGGCCGGTGCCAACGGCATCCTGGTCAACATCACCGCCGGCGCCGACTTCACCATGGCCGAGTTCGACGAGATCGGCCGCACCATCGATGGCTTCGCGTCCGAAGATGCCACCGTGGTGGTCGGTACCGTGCTGGATCCGGACATGCAGGACGAAGTGCGCGTGACGGTGGTGGCTACCGGCCTGAACCGCGTGTCGGCCAGCAAGAGCCAGCGTCCGGGCGAGCGTGCGCCGATCAAGCTGGTGCGCAATGCCACCACCGGCCAGCCGGAGTTCGGCGAGTTCGACACGGGTGGCGATGCGGTCTCCAAGGCCGTGGGCGGCATGGGCCTGGGCCTGCGTCGTGCCAGCAGCGATACCGCGGCAGCCTCCACCGCGTCGGCCCCGGCCTCTTCGGCCCCGGCGGCGGCGGAACTGCCGAACGATTACCTGGACATCCCGGCGTTCCTGCGCCGCCAGGCGGACTGAGCGGAGCTGCCCGGGGCTTGTCCTCCCCGGGTCGCGCCACCATGTCCTGAAGTGCGGGCGCCGGGCCAGGATAGGCCCGGCGGCCCTTCACGCGTGTCCCACCCGCGCGCCGGTGTGTCCTGCCGCCGTTTCAGCCGGGGTAGGGGAGTGCGCGTGTTAATCTAATGTGTCACTTCCGGTCTGCCCCCATGATCCAGCAACGCACCCTCAAGAACACGATCCGCGCCACCGGCGTTGGCCTGCACAGCGGTGACAAGGTCTACATGACCCTGCGCCCGGCACCGGTCAACCACGGCATCGTGTTCCGCCGCGTGGATCTGGATCCGGTGGTGGAAGTGCCGGCCAAGGCGGAGCTGGTCACCGAAGTGACCCTGTGCACCGGCCTGACCTGCAACGACGCCAAGGTCCAGACCGTTGAACACCTGATGTCGGCTCTGGCCGGCCTGGGTGTGGACAACATCATCGTCGAGCTGTCCTCGGCCGAGCTGCCGATCATGGACGGTTCGGCCGGCCCGTTCGTGTTCCTGCTGCAGTCGGCAGGCATCGTGGAACAGGATGCGCCCAAGCGCTTCATCCGCGTGCTCAAGACCGTGGAAGTGACCGAGGGTGACAAGGTGGCCCGCTTCACGCCCTACGAGGGGTACAAGCTGGGCTTCACCATCCAGTTCGACCACCCGATGATCCCGGCCAAGCAGTCACGCCAGGAAATCGAATTCTCCACGCTGGCGTACACCAAGGAAATCTCCCGCGCGCGCACCTTCGGCTTCATGCGCGACCTGGAGTACATGCGTGAACGCAATCTGGGCCTGGGCGGGTCGATGGACAACGCCATCGTGCTTGACGAGTTCCGCGTGCTCAACGAAGACGGGCTGCGCTACGCCGACGAATTCGTGCGCCACAAGATCCTTGATGCGATCGGCGACCTCTACCTCGCCGGTGGCCAGGTGCTGGGCGCCTACGAGGGCTTCAAGTCCGGTCACGCGCTCAACAACAAGCTGGTGCGCGCGCTGATGGCCGATGCCAGCGCGTGGGAGTGGGTCAGCTATGACTCGCCGGCGGTACCGGATCCGGTCGAGTACGCCACCCCGGCCTACGCCTGATTCACATAACGTTTTGAATTGAAAGGGAAAAACGCCGCCTCTCAGGGCGGCGTCCGCATTTCTGGAGGCTGCGATGGATACGACGCAGCAGGTGACGCGACTGTCGGTCTGTCGTCACGGTTTCGTGAACCTGTTGGATCGGAAGCCTGAATTTAACGTTGTTTTAACAACAATCTAACGACAGGTCCACCGGGGACCGCTAGGATGCGACCCGGCCCCCGAAATGTTTCACGCTGCGGTGACACGCGCGACGGGGAGCGGAGCAGGAGGCTCCGTTGTCCTCAGGACCGCTTCTTCGGCTTCGAAGGAACATCCTGCAGGGCTGCCAAGGCGTCGCGTAGCCCTTTGTGCGTGGCGGCTGAAACTGCGTGGGGGCCATTCCGGTTGTCGATCGCTGGGGAGCGTGAGGGAGTGGTGGACGCAGTCTTGATGGTCACCCTGGTGGCCTTCAGCCCGATGGACCGGGCCGCGTCGAGAAGCTGGGCCTCGGCAAGCCGGAACTTGGCATGCCAGACCGGGGACTCGACGAGAAAAACGAGGTGTTCCCCGTCCACATTGGCCAGCCGGCAACGGCTGCGCAGAGGTGGCGGCAACTGGGGGCGCAACTGACGGTCCAGCGCGTCGAGCCACAAGGCACGCCGCAGCGGGTTCCCGCTTTTGTCCGCCATTACCGCATCCAGTGCCGGTTTCGGCACGGAAGCGGGGCGAACGCTGGATTTCGGCTCAGACATGAAAACTCACTGATGGCATTCAAAAAGATCGTAATCAAAACGCGTGAAGGTCAGGCCAAATCGGCGCTCACGCGTTTGCGGTTCTATTTCGAGGACCGCCCCCGTGCCCTGCTGGGCAGCGTGCTCGGGGTAGGCTGCATTATCGGCTTTGCAGGCGGAATCGGCGCCAACGCGTTCAACGATTCGCGGCTGCAGGCCAAGGTCGACCGCCAGGAGGCTGAACTGGCCAAGGTCCAGCGCGATGCGCAGACCCAGGTCAACGCGCTGGCGGCCCGCCTCGGCGAGCTGCAGGCGCAGGCCACCCGCCTCAACGCCCTGGGCGAACGGCTGACCCAGATGGGCAAGCTGGAAGATGGCGAGTTCGACTTCAACGAAACTCCCGGCCTGGGTGACGGCGATGCCGGCGGCCCGACCTCGGACATCCCGGTCAAGGATGTCAACGCCGACTTACAGGTGCTGGAGCAGCGTTTCGCTGCTTCAGGCCGCCAGCTGTCGGTGATGGAATCGCTGATGTTCGATCACCAGCTGCAGCAGAACGCCGTGCCTTCGCGCATGCCGATCCGCAACAGCTATGTCACGTCCGGCTTCGGCACCCGTGCCGACCCCTTCGGCCGCGGTGCCGCCACCCACAAGGGCATGGACTTCCACGCCCGGGTCGGCGATCCGGTCATGGCCGTGGCCGATGGCGTGGTCAGCTTCTCCGGCGTCAAGGGCGGCTACGGCAACGTCGTCGATGTCGACCATGGCAACGGCTACGTCACCCGCTACGCGCACAATTCGCGCCTGGTGGTGAAGGTCGGCGATCTGGTCCGTGCCGGCCAGGAAGTGGCCAAGGCCGGTTCCACCGGTCGCTCCACCGGCGCCCACGTGCACTTCGAGGTGTGGGAAAACGGCAACGTGGTCAACCCGCGCAAGTTCCTCGGCGACGGCGGCAACACGCCGGTCGGCCGTATCAGCCGCGGCTGATTCCAGCGCCGGGCATGGCCCGGCGCCCCCCTCCTTGGGGGGGGGGGGGGGTGTCGCCGGCGGCCGGGGGGGTGGCCGGATGTGGGCCCCCCCGGGGGGGGGGGGGGGGGGCGGGGGCGGCCCCCCCCCGGCCTACAATGGCCATTCTGTTCCCCCTCCATTCCCGGCCGTCCCTGG
>NZ_JBRRET010000047.1:0-26687 GCF_056760435.1 Stenotrophomonas sp. STEN008
TCAAAAAAAAAAATAAATCCGCGGCGTTGGTGGGTGATTTGGGTGGGGGGGGGGGGGGGGGGGGGGGGTCTCGTGGGGGGGTGTTGGAAACCGGGGGGGCTGGGCCCGGGCGCTGCCCCTCGGGGCGATCAACCCTTGATCACGCCCAGCTCGACGCCGATGCGGGAGAAGGCGTCGATCGCGCGGTCCAGCTGCTCGCGGCTGTGCGCGGCGCTGATCTGGGTGCGGATACGTGCCTGTCCCTTGGGCACCACCGGGAAGAAGAAGCCGATCGCATAGATGCCTTCCTCGAGCAGGCGCTCGGCGAACTTCTGCGCCAGCGGTGCGTCGTACAGCATCACCGGGCTGATCGGATGCACGCCCGGCTTCACGTCGAAGCCGGCGGCGGTCATCTTCCCGCGGAAGTACGCGGTGTTCTCGGCCAACCGGTCGCGCAGGTCGTCGGCGGCAGCCAGCATCTCGAAGGCCTTGATGCCGGCGGCGACCACATGCGGCGGCAGCGAGTTGGAGAACAGGTACGGGCGCGAGCGCTGGCGCAGCAGTTCGATCACTTCGGCGCTGGCGCAGGTGAAGCCGCCCAGTGCGCCCCCCATGGCCTTGCCCAGAGTGCCGGTGATGATGTCGATCTTTTCCAGCACACCCTTCACCTCGGCCGAGCCACGACCGGTGGCGCCCAGGAAACCCGTGGCATGGCATTCATCGATGTGCACCAGCGCGTTGTACTTCTTCGCGAGCGCGGTGATCTCGTCCAGCGGTGCAATGAAGCCGTCCATCGAGAACACGCCGTCGGTGGTGATCAGCTTGGTTCTGCAGCCGGCGGCGTCGGCGGCCTGCAGCTGCGCTTCCAGGTCGGTCATGTCGCAGTTGGCGTAGCGGAAGCGCTTGGCCTTGCACAGGCGCACACCGTCGATGATCGATGCGTGGTTCAGTGCGTCCGAGATGATCGCATCGTTCTCGCCGAGCAGCGGCTCGAACAGGCCGCCGTTGGCATCGAAGCAGGCCGCATACAGGATGGTGTCCTGCTTGCCGAAGAAGTCGGCGATCTGTTTCTCGAGCTGCTTGTGCAGGTCCTGGGTGCCGCAGATGAAGCGCACCGAGGCCATGCCGAAGCCGTGGGTATCCAGAGCATCCTTGGCGGCCTGGATCAGGTCGGGATGATCGGCCAGGCCCAGGTAGTTGTTGGCGCAGAAGTTCAGCACCTTGCGGCCATCGGCCAGCGTGATCTCGGCCGATTGCGGACTGGTGATGATCCGCTCGGACTTGAACAGGCCCTGGGCGCGGATGGCGTCCAGTTCCTCGGCATAGTGGCGGGTCAGGGCGGAGGAGGCGTCGGTCATGGCGTGGGCACGGCTCAGCACGGGAAACCGACGATTCTACCGGGCATCGAGGGTTGTCGACCGACGACAGGCAGGCACCGCCATGGCCAGCAAATGTTGCAATGCAATAGCAAACGGGTTAAAAAATCGTGAACCGGCCCGTTCTGGCTCCGGTTCCCGCAACTGCCCTGCACGCCACCGCCCCCCACCGGAGACGACCATGAAGCACGCTCGTGCCTGCCTCGCCCTTGCTGCCGCCCTGACCCTGGCCCCGTTTGCCGCCAGCGCCCAGGACAGCGAATCGCCGTACAGCTGGAACGTTACCGCCGTGTCGGATTACCTGTTCCGTGGTGTGTCGCAGACCGATGAGGATCCCACCCTGCAGGCCGGTTTCACCTATACCAGCCCGGTTGGTCTGTATGCCGGTGTCTGGGGATCGGGCGTGGACTTCGGCCCGGGCGACCCGAGCGTCGAAGTGGATTACCAGATCGGCTACGGCGTCGACGCCACCGAGCGCGTGAACTTCGATGTGCTGCTGAACCGCTACACCTACCCCGGCGCCAGCGAGCTGAACTACAACGAGCTGATCACCACCACCACGCTGGATGACACCTACAAGCTGACGGTGGCCTACAGCAACGACGTGTGGAACAGCAGCACCGATGGCTGGTATTACGCGCTGGGCGGCGAGTGGGGCCTGCCGCAGGATTTCACGCTGAGCGCCAGCGTCGGCCGCAGCACCTTCGAAAAGGGTATTGCCAAGGATTACACCGACTGGAACGTTGGCGTGGCCCGTACCTGGGGTCTGTTCACCCTCGGACTGGGCTACTACGGCACCGACGGCAACGGCCGCGACAATAGCGGCAAGCTGGCCGACAACCGGGTGGTGTTCACGGTGGCGGTAGGCCAGTAAGCGGCGCATGACATCACACGAAAAAGGCACCCCTGGAGGTGCCTTTTTCGTGTCTGGCGTCGGGCACTGTGTGGGCCGGCCAACGGCCGGGGACAAAGTGAGATGCGGGGGAATCAGGCAGTCGCGCCGGAGGCGCGAGTGATCAATTCCAGCTCAGTACCACCTTGCCGGCCTTGCCTTCTTCCATCAGGTCGAAGCCCTTCTGGAAGTCGTCGATCGGCAGCTGGTGGGTCATCACCTTGCCGAGCGGGAAACCGGACAGCACCAGCTGCGTCATCTTGTACCAGGTCTCGTACATCTTGCGGCCGTAGATGCCCTGCACGGTCAGGCCCTTGAAGATGATCTTGTCCCAGTCGCAGCCGGCACCCTTGGGCATGATGCCGAGCATGGCGATCTTGCCGCCGTGGTACATGCAGTCGAGCATGTCGTTGAAGGCGCGCGGATTGCCGCTCATTTCCAGGCCCACGTCGAAGCCCTCCATGTGCAGTTCCTTCATCACGTCCTTCAGCGAGGTGTTGGTGACATTGACCACGCGCGTCGCGCCCATGTCGGCGGCCAGCTTCAGGCGGAAGTCGTTGACGTCGGTCACCACCACGTTGCGCGCACCGATGTGCTTGCAGATGCCCGCGGCGATGATGCCGATCGGGCCGGCGCCGGTGATCAGCACGTCCTCGCCGATCACGTCGAACTCCAGCGCGCAGTGCGCGGCGTTGCCGTACGGGTCGAAGAAGGCCGCCAGTTCGGACGGAATCTGGTCGGGGATCGGCCACAGGTTGCTGGCGGGCATCACCATGTACTCGGCGAAGGCGCCATTGACGTTCACGCCGATGCCGACGGTGTTCGGGCACAGGTGCGGGCGGCCGCCACGGCAGTTGCGGCAGTGGCCGCAGACGATGTGGCCTTCGGCCGAGACGCGCTGGCCAACCTCATAGCCGGTCACCGCCGAGCCAAGCGCGGCGATGCGACCGACGAATTCGTGGCCGATGGTCAGGCCCGGCTTGATGGTGCGCTGGCTCCACTCGTCCCACAGGTAGATGTGCAGGTCGGTACCGCAGATGGCGGTCTTTTCCAGCTTGATCAGGACTTCGTTCGGGCCCGGGGTCGGCACCGGGACCTCTTCGAGCCAGATGCCCTTGGCCGCTTCGCGCTTGACCAGGGCCTTCATCGTTTGCTGCGCCATCGGGGTGGAACTCATCAGGGGGAAAGCGCGGATTATAGAGGTCTGCGCGGAATTCCAATGTTGCGCTGCGGGCGCGCTGGCGGAACGAAAGGCGTGCGCCGGCGGGCGTTTCGAACGTGACCGGCGTGCTCGCCGGGCATGGCCCGGCGCTGCCGGGAAATCGGGCGGCTCGCGGGGCATGGTCCCGCGCCATCGGGAAATCGTGCGGGTAGCGCTGGGCCATGCCCGGCGGGCCAGGGGCCATGACTTCCGGGGTTCGGGACAGGGCAGGGGGGCGGGCTACAATCGAAGGTTCCACTACCAGGGGCCGCTCCATGCGCTCGAACCTGCTTGCATTCTCCGTCGTCGCCAGCCTTGGGCTGGTCCAGGTCGCCCATGCCGCCGAAGGCATGTGGGTACCGCAGCAGTTGCCGGAGATCGCCGGCCCGCTGCAGAAGGCCGGCCTGAAACTGTCGCCGGAACAGCTGTCCGACCTGACCGGCGACCCGATGGGCGCGGTGGTGGCGCTGGGCGGCTGCACCGCCAGCTTCGTCTCCCCGCAGGGCCTGGTGGTCACCAACCACCATTGTGCCTACGGCGCGATCCAGCTCAACTCCACCGCCGAGAAGAACCTGATCAAGGACGGTTTCAACGCGCCGACCCTGAAGGACGAACTCAGCGCCGGTCCCAACGCCCGCGTGTTCGTGCTGGACCGGATCACCGACGTCACCGACCAGGCCAAGGCCGCCATCGCCGCCGCCGGCAAGGACCCGCTGGCCCGCACCCGTGCGCTGGAAGCGTTCGACAAGGCCCAGACCGCCGCCTGTGAAGCCGACGCCGGTTTCCGCTGCCGTCTGTACAGCTTCTCCGGCGGCAATACCTACCGCCTGTTCCGCAACATGGAAATCAAGGACGTGCGCCTGGTCTATGCGCCCCCGGGCAGCGTCGGCAAGTTCGGCGGCGACGTCGACAACTGGATGTGGCCGCGCCACACCGGCGACTTCTCGTTCTATCGCGCCTACGTGGGCAAGGATGGCAAGCCGGCCGCGTTCTCGGCCGACAATGTGCCGTACCAGCCGAAGCACTTCCTGAAGTTCGCCGACCAGCCGCTGGGCGCGGACGACTTCGTGATGGTGGCCGGCTACCCGGGCCGCACCAACCGCTATGCGCTGGCCGGCGAATTCAATGAAACCGCCGAGTTCACCTACCCGACCATCGCCCGCCATTACAACGAAGTGCTGGCGCTGATCGACAAGGCCGGCAAGGCCGACGCCGACGTCAAGGTCAAGTACGCCAACACGGCGGCCAGCATGAACAACGTGGCCAAGAACTACGTCGGCCAGCTGGAAGGCTTCAAGCGCATCGACGCGGCCGGGCAGAAGCGGGCCGAAGAGGCCGCCGTGCTGGCCTGGCTGAAGCAGCAGGGCGCAGCCGGCAAGCCGGCCCTGGCCGCACACGCCCAGCTGCTCAAGCACCTGGATACCAGCAAGAGTACCCGCGAGCGCGATCTGTTCGTCGGCCAGTTCAACAACACCTCGGCCGTGGGCGCCGCGCTGTCGCTGTACCGCCTGTCGATCGAACGCGCCAAGCCGGACGCCGAGCGTGAAGCCGGTTACCAGGAGCGCGATCTGCCGACCCTGGAAGGCAATCTGCGCCAGATGGACCGTCGCTACGTCGCCAGCATGGATCAGCAGCTGCAGCAGTACTGGCTGGACCAGTACGTCGCGCTGCCGGCGGCACAGCGCAACAACGAGGTTCTCAACCAGTGGCTGGGCGGCAGCGATGCCGGGGCCGTCAACGGCCTGGTGAAGAAGCTGGCCGGCACCGGGCTGGGCAGCCTCGATGCACGCCTGAAGTGGTTCAAGGCCGACCGTGCCGCCTTCGAGGCCAGCACCGATCCGGCCATCCAGTACGCCGTGGCCGTGATGCCGGCCCTGCTGAAGCAGGAAGAACAGAGGAAGATCCGCGAAGGTGAATCGCTGACGGCCCGTCCGCTGTACCTGCAGGCGGTGGCGGACTACAAGAAGAGCAAGGGCGAGTTCGTCTATCCCGATGCCAACCTGTCGCTGCGCATCACCTTCGGCAATGTCATGGGCTATGGCAAGGACGGTGTCCAGTACACCCCGTTCACCACGCTGGAAGGCGTTGCGGCGAAGGAAACCGGCGTCGATCCGTTCGACTCGCCGAAGGCACTGCTGGATGCGGTCAAGGCCAAGCGGTATGGCGGCCTGGAGGACAAGCGGATCGGCTCGGTGCCGGTGAACTTCCTGTCCAACCTGGACATCACCGGTGGCAACTCCGGTTCGCCGGTGCTCGATGCGCACGGCAAGCTGGTCGGCCTGGCCTTCGACGGCAACTGGGAATCGGTCAGCTCCAACTGGGTATTCGACCCGGTGATGACCCGCATGATCGCGGTGGACAGCCGCTACATGCAGTGGATCATGCAGGAAGTGGCCCCCGCGCCGCAGCTGCTGAAGGAATTGAACCTGGCGCAGTAAGGTTCATGCTGGCGCCGCCGGGCCATGCCCGGCGGAATCCGTCTGCAATCCCGAAACCCCGCGATCCCCGTCGCGGGGTTTTTTCATGTCCCGACCGGCGCGATGCGCCGAACAGGTATCATCCCTGTTCCGCGTACTTCACAGGATGTGAACGAAACGCGGCCCTCTCCTCCCCCCAGGACTCCTTGCACGCATGCGCATCCTGCTTGCCCGCCACGGCGAAACCCCGTGGAACGCCGAAGGCCGCTACCAGGGCCAGATCGACATCCCGCTTTCGCCCATCGGCGAAGCCCAGGCTCAGGCGCTGGGCGCCCGCCTGGCATCCGTGGACATCACCCGTGCGGTGGCCTCGCCGCTGTCACGCGCCCAGCGCACCGCCCAGCTGGCCCTCGGCGCCGACCGTGCCGGCACGCTGCAGACCGAACCGGATCTGCAGGAAATCGCCCATGGCGAGTGGGAAGGCCTGCTGGCCAGCGAGATCAACGAGAAGGACCCGTCGCGGTTGAAGGCGTGGCGTGAGGAACCCGATACCGTGCTGATGCCGGGCGGCGAGTCGCTGCGTCTGGTGCTCGAGCGCAGCTGGCGCGGCCTGGCACGCGCCAGCGAGGGCCTCGGGGAGCACGACACGCTGCTGGTGGTCGCCCACGATGCAGTCAACCGGGTGATCCTGTGCAGGGTGCTGGGCCTGCCGCTGTCGCGGCTGTGGACCTTCCGCCAGGCACCGACCACGTTGAACCTGCTTGAAGGTCCGGACCTGGAGAGCCTGGAGGTCGTGCGCCTCAACGACTGCGCCCACCACACCCCGTTCTTCGGCGAAGCCAAGCACCGCGCCCTCTGATCCCTGTCCACATCGAACCACCCTGCTTCTGCTGGAACCGCTGCCGTGACGAACCTGCCGACCACCCTGGCCGAATGGCTGGATTACATTGAACGCCAGCACCCGGCGACGATCGACATGGGCCTGGAGCGCGTCCGCGCCGTGGCCACGAGGATGGGACTGGGCGCGCCGGCCAAGCGCACCATCGTGGTCGGTGGGACCAACGGCAAGGGCTCCACGGTCGCCTTCATCGAGGCCATCGGCCGCGCTGCAGGCTGGAAGGTGGGGGCCTACACGTCGCCGCACCTGCTGCGCTACAACGAACGCGTGCGCATCGATGGGCAGGAGGCGGAGGATGCCGCTCTGGTGGCGGCATTCAACGCCGTCGAAGCTGCGCGTGGCGACATCACCCTGACCTACTTCGAGTACGGCACGCTGGCCGCCCTGCAGCTGTTCGCGGGGGCAGCGCTGGACCTGGCGGTACTGGAAGTCGGGCTGGGAGGGCGCCTGGATGCGGTCAACATCGTCGACGCCGACGTGGCCGTGATCACCACGGTGGACATCGACCATGCCGAGTGGCTGGGCGAGGACCGTGAAGCGATCGGTGCGGAAAAGGCCGGCATCATCCGCGGCTGGAAACCGGTGATCCTGGGCGAGACCGACCCGCCGTCGAGCGTGCTGGCACGGGCCTATCTGCTGGGCGCGAACGCCATCCGCGGCGGCAGCGACTACTTCTACGAGCCGATCGATGCCCAGCGCTGGCGCTGGCGCGATGTCGGCCTGCGCATGGAACTGCCGACCCCCGCGCTGGCCGGTCCGATCCAGCTGGCCAATGCGGGTGCGGCCATTGCCGCGCTGCGCGCGCTGGACCGGCCGCTGCCACGCGCGGCGTGGGCGGCTGGCATCGCCGCGGCCCGCATCAACGGCCGCCTGCAGGCATTCGATCGTGATGGCGTGCAGGTGCGGGTCGATGTGGGTCACAACCCGCAGGCGGCCGGCCAGCTGGCACGCGCGCTGAAGGCCGAAGCTATCCCGGGCCGGACCCTGGCGGTCTATGCCGCGTTGCAGGACAAGGATGCGGAAGGCGTGGTGCAGGCGCTGCAGGAGGTGGTGGACGAGTGGACGCTGGCTGGCCTGGAAGGTCCGCGCGGACAGAGTGCGCAGCAGCTGCAGGCACGTCTGCATGGCACCGCTGCGGTCACCGCACGGCTGGTCGGCACTGTCGAGCAGGCACTGACGCAGGTGCTGGCACAGGCCCAGCCAGGCGACCGCGTACTGGTATTCGGTTCGTTCCACACGGCCGCTGCGGCCCTGCAGTGGTTGCAGCCCGCGCCCTGATCCACGTTCAGCCAACGCCGACGCCGTCCGGTCCGGCACCCGTATAATCGACCGCAACCCCCGGACAGTTGCCTGCCTCACGTGGATACGCCTCTGAAACAGCGATTGATTGGTGCCATCGTGCTGGTGGCACTCGCCGTGATCTTCCTGCCGATGCTGGTGAAGGGGCCGGCGCCGGACAGTGGCGTCGCCAGTGTGCCGATCGCAGCGCCCAATGCGCCCGCCGACGGCCAGTTCGAGACCCGTGAGCTGCCGCTGGTCGCCCCGGCCGGGGGTGCCACCGGCCTGCAGAGTGGCCAGGCCGCACCGCTGCAGGACGCAGCCGCGCCCGCCACGCCGCCGACCGTGGACACCTCGCCGGCGGTGGCTGCCGGCAACTATGCGGTGACATTCGGCGCCTATGGCAGCAAGGCCGACGCCGATGCGGTGATCGCCTATCTGAAGCGTTCGCAGCTGCCGGGCTTTGCCGAGGCGGCGACCATCAACGGCCGGCAGGCGTGGCGCGTGCGCGTCGGACCGTATGCCGATCGCGCCCAGGCCGAGGCGGCCCGCCTGCAGGCGGTGAAGATCCGCTCCGACGTCCATGCCGAGGTGATCACGCTGGATGCGCCCGCAGCTGCGGCTGCACCGGCCGCCGCTGCTCCGGCGCCGGCGGCACCGTCGGCCAGCACCCCGGCGGCGGCGTCCACGCCGTCGGCCACGGGCAACCCGGTGCGCAGCGAGAGCCTGCCGCCCAGCACGCCGGTCGCCAGGCCTGAAGCACCGAAGGCAACCGCGACGCCGGAGGCGACGAAGCCGGTCGCCAAGCCCGAGCCAAAGCCGCAACCGCAAACCCCGGCCGCGCCGGCGGCGGGCGGTGTTGGTTTCGCGGTCCAGCTGGGGGCGTTCGGCCAGGCCAACGATGCCAACGCGCTGCGCGACAGGGTGCGCGCTGCCGGATTCAGTGCCTTTGTCGAGCAGGTCCGCACCGAAAAGGGCACCCTGCATCGCGTGCGCGTCGGGCCGGTGGCCAACCGCGCCGATGCCGAGCAGCTGAAGGCCCAGGTGGCGGCCAAGGTCGGCGTGGCCGGCATGGTCCGACCGCACCCGTGATCACGCGCGCTGTCCGCCGCTGTCGTCGGCAGGAGCGGGCAGCGTGATCGACATCGTGCTGGGCGTGCTGATCGGTGCGTCGGTGCTGTTCGGCTTCATCCGCGGTTTCGTCGGCACCGTGGTCGCGCTGGTGTCCTGGCTGCTGGCCGGCTGGATGGCGTTCACCTTCGGCAACGAGGCATCGCACTGGTGGGCGGCGCCCCAGCCACCCGGCACGGGTCACTATCTGGCCGGCTATCTGGGGGTGTTCGTGCTCACCGTGGTGGCGGTCGGGCTGGTCGGGCTGTTGCTGAAGGCAGCGATCAAACTGACCCTGCTGGGCGGCGTGGATCGCCTGCTGGGCGGTGCCCTGGGCCTGGTCCGCGGCCTGTTCTTCGCCAGCGTGCTGTTGCTGCTGGCCGGTTTCACCGCGTTGCCGGCTGAGCCGGCATGGCAGCAGTCGCAGGTGCGGCCGTTGCTGCAGCCGGCGGTGGCCTGGATGCAGGCCCAGCTGCCGCAGCTGGACGGCATGCTGCCACAGGCGCTGCCGCTGGACGGCCTGCTGCCGGGGGCACTGCCCTTGCCCCTGCTCGAGAATGCCCCCACCTCCTCGCAGGTATTGGGCAAGCCGGCGCCGACAGGCGATAATGGCGTTCTCAACGAGGTAGTGGCGGGCGGCGGATGGCCGCGGCCCGTGGACGTGGAGCGGGAGCCCCGGCCGGCCCCCACACTGCCCAGCAACATCGAGCCGGCGCCCGCGCGTCCGGCCCGGCCCGCGCCTGCCGCGGGCGGGACCCCAGGCCAGGCACGGCCACCTTCCTTGTAACTGGGCACAGCCCAGCGGAGACCTCGCACCATGTGTGGCATCGTCGGAATCGTCGGCAACCAGAACGTCGCCGGGCAGTTGTATGACGGCTTGACCGTCCTCCAGCATCGCGGCCAGGACGCGGCAGGCATCGCCACCGCCAACGGCAGCCGCCTGCGGGTGCAGAAGGCCAACGGCCTGGTCCGCGACGTGTTCGACGCACGCACCATGTCCACCCTGGAGGGCAGCGTCGGTATCGCCCACGTGCGGTATCCCACGGCCGGTTCGGAAGGCATGGACGAGGCCCAGCCGTTCTACGTCAATTCGCCGTATGGCATCGCCCTGGCGCACAACGGCAACCTCATCAACACCGAGGCTCTGCGCCAGCAGGTGTTCGAGCAGGACCGCCGCAACGTCAACACCGATTCGGACAGCGAAGTGCTGCTGAACGTGTTCGCCTACGAACTGGAACAGCAGCGCCAGCTCAGTCCGGAAGCCGCCATCCGCGCGGTGGCCGGGGTGCATCGTCGCTGCAAGGGCGGCTACGCGGTGGTCAGCGTGGTGCTGGGCCTGGGACTGGTTGCCTTCCGCGATCCGCATGGCATCCGTCCGCTGGTGCTGGGCAAGCGCAGCCATGCCGAGGGCGACGAGTACATCGTCGCTTCCGAATCGGCCGCACTGGACGTGCTCGGCTTCCAGCGCGTGCGCGACGTGCAGCCGGGCGAAGCGCTGGTCATCACCGCGCGTGGCGAGCTGTTCTCGGAAATCTGTGCCGAACCGGCCGAGCATACGCCGTGCATCTTCGAGTACGTGTACTTCGCCCGCCCGGATTCGATGATCGACAATGTCTCGGTGCACAAGGCGCGCATGCGCATGGGCATCAAGCTGGGCGAGAAGATCCTGCGCCTGCGCCCGGACCACGACATCGACACCATCATCCCGATTCCGGATACCTCGCGCGATGCGGCGCTGGAAATCTCCAATGTGCTCGGGGTGAAGTACCGCGAAGGCTTCATCAAGAACCGCTATATCGGCCGCACCTTCATCATGCCGGGGCAGGGTGAGCGGGTGAAGTCGGTGCGGCGCAAGCTCAACCCGATCCACCTGGAGTTCCGCAACCGGGTGGTGCTGCTGGTGGACGACTCGATCGTGCGTGGCACCACCAGCCAGCAGATCGTGCAGATGGCCCGTGATGCGGGCGCACGCAAGGTCTACCTGGCCAGTGCCGCGCCGCCGGTGCGCTTCCCGAACATCTACGGCATCGACATGCCGGCCGCCGAAGAACTGGTCGCGCACAACCGCAGCGTGGAAGAAATCGAGGCCCACCTGGGCTGCGACTGGCTGATCTACCAGGATCTGGAAGACATGGAAGCGGCCGTGAGCGAGGGCAACCCCGCACTGCGCAACTTCGACTCGTCCTGCTTCAACGGCCACTATCCCACCGGCATCGAACCGGGCTATTTCGAGCGCATCCAGCAACTGCGTTCGGACGACGCCAAGCACAAGCGCCGCGCCTGAGGCCAAGGGCGTGGTCGAGGCCGACGTCGGTGGCGACCTGCTGCGTGCCGCGCAGCAGTGCCTTGCAGAAGCCGATCCGCTGCGCAAGGTGGCCTTGACCCAGGCTCATGCCGCGGCATTCCGCGCGGGGCGGCTGAAGGTGGCGGTGGATGCGCCGCCACCGGAGCCGATCCGGATGCCGGGCAGACCGGACCGCCTGGTACTGGTCCATCCGCGCGAGGTGCCGCGGCGTGGCCTCGGTGGGGTGGAAGGGCGCGCCGCCTTCATCCATGCCATCGCCCACATCGAACTCAATGCGATCGATCTGGCCTGGGATGCCGTGTATCGCTTCCGCGGCCTGCCCGCAGCCTTCCATGCCGACTGGGTCAGTTGTGCCGATGACGAGTCGCGGCATTTCATGCTGTTGCGTGAGCGCCTGCTGGCACATGGCCACGACTACGCCGACTTCCCTGCGCATAACGGCCTGTGGGAGATGTGCGAGAAGACCGCACATGACGGCCTGGCACGCATGGCGCTGGTGCCCCGCGTACTGGAAGCGCGCGGCCTGGACGTGACACCGGGCATGATCGACAAGCTGCGCAACGTCGGCGATGGCGAGACCGCGGATGTGCTGGAGATCATCCTGCGCGAGGAAGTGGCGCACGTCGCCGCAGGTTCGCGCTGGTACCGCTGGTACTGCGAACGTGCCGGCGTTGAACCGCGCGCACGCTTCAAGGCACTGCTGGTCGAGTTCGCAGGCGGTTACCTGCATGGTCCGTTCAACCTGGAAGCCCGCCTGCTGGCGGGCTTCGATGCCGACGAACTGGCCAACCTGGTCGAACAGGCCGGCTGACCGGCAACGCGGGAGCCCAGTCCCGCCCTGCGCGGGCGCGTCTCATGTGTTCGGCAGCACCACCCGCTTGCCATCCACGGTGGGGCGGTTGATGTAGAACAGGCCGGGACCGGGTCGATACGGCAGCTCGCTCACGCCGGCATCGGCCGCATAGGTCAGCGCGGTATCGCCCAGTGCGTCGAAATTCCAGTGTGCCGACTGCATCAGGTAGCGCCTGCGCAGCAGTGCTTCCTGGGCCGGGGTGAGGGCCTGGCCAGCCATCAGCCGGCGCGCGATCGGCAGCAGTGCGTCGGGCAGTTCCCAGCCGGCAACCGCGTTGGCATCTGCGCGCCAGCGTACGCCGGCGGCGATGGCCTGCTGCTGCATCACCTGCAGGGCCACCAGCTGGTAACGCCAGTCGATGCGCCGACGCAGCACCACTGCCGCGGTGACGTACAACACCGGCGACAGCAGCACGCTGCGGCTGCCGGCGCGGCGTTGCTGCTGCCACTGGTGCCAGACATCGACCCACACTTCCTTTTCGCCCAGCCCGAGCTGCTGCCGCCAGCGTTCGGCATCCGCCTGTGCCTCGGCGTACACCGTCGTGGCCTGAAGCTGTGCCAGCGGGGGGACCTGGTAGTCGGCCACGCTTGGCCGGCGCAGCTGCTGCCGGCGTGGGCGACTGAGCAGCTTCGGTCCTTCCTCTGTCTGGTTGTAGCCACCGCCGATGTTGGCGTGCACGCCGGGCAGTGCGATCTCCACGTGCGCTGCGGCCACCCGCGTGAGCGGGTAGTGCTGGCGATGTTCGTCGCGCGCGACCAGCTGCACGACACGTCCGGCGATGTCGGCGGCGAGGGCGACGCGTGGTCGCTCATCGGCTCTTCCCCCGCTTACGGCGACGACCGTGTCGAACAGGCCGATGAAGCGCAGCAGCGGCCGTGCCGGCGCGAAGCCGGCGGCGCACACCAGCCCCGCGTCCTGCAGCAGTTGCTGCCAGCGGGCCGTATCCCAGGTCTGCAAGCGGTTGGCGGCATCGCGCGCCGCCGCCGCCCCGCGCGAGTATCCGAACAGATCCAGCTGCACGGCCTGCACGGGCCTGTGCCAGCGCGCGGACACGCTGGTCAATGCTGCCGGCAACAGCTCGTTGAGCGCGCGCTCGACCTTGGCACGCACACCGCTGGCGCCGATGCCGAAGGCCAGTCCCAGCAGATCGTCTTCGGCATCATCGCGGGTGCCCACCCCTTCCACGTAGATGGCCAGCGAGGGGAACGGCAGCGTCTCCTGGCGGCTGTCCGGATACAACCGGTGCAGCCGTGCGACGTTGGTCAGGCCATTGTCGTAGCTGCTGGTCAACCGGCTCTGATAGGTCGAATCATCGTCGGCGCGCAGCACGGCAGGGCGGGGTTGCGGCACCTGGACGTGTCCGCGCGCCAGGTTGTGCGCGTTGTTGCGGGTGCCATCGAAGAACAGACCAATCCGCAGCACGGCGGCATCGTCATGGGTGTCCTGCGCTGGTGCCATGTGCATTCCCCGTCGTGGCTACGTCACGGTAGCGCGAAAGCGGTGTGTTGGCGAAGTGTAGCGACGCTGTTGACCTGACTGAACGCAGATGCGGTCGATCACAGATCCAGATTCTCATTCCCACCGCCTATTGAATTCACACGACCTGCGCAGGCCAGATGGCCGGACCCGACACAACGGGTCGTGCTGCATCACTGCTGTTCACTTCATTCAAGGAGCGACGAAATGATGTCCAGATCGATTGGCAAGACGGCGGGTGGCCTGTTGCTGGGAATGTCGGTGGTTGCGGCCGCCGGTGCTGCACCGTTGTTCGAGCCGGTGACGGTACTCAGTCGTGCATCGGCAAGCAGTGAACCTGCGCTGGGCCGGTTGCTGGCGACGCCGTCCACGGCCGCCGTGCAGGAGGTGCGGGTCGATGCCGGTGCCACCGCGCAGCCGCAGCTGGAGTTCGAGCTGCTTGGCCAGCGGGTGCAGGCGGTACGCAGCAAGGTCGAAACGCTGCCCGACGGCGGCTCTGTCTGGTACGGCCAGCTCCGCTCCGCGTCGGGCAGGCTGCAGGCGGCCACCTCCAATGGACAGGATGACCCTGGCAATTCGGTGATCCTGGTCCGCTCCGGCGACACGCTGACCGGCTCGATCCGCAAGGACGGCAAACTCTACCGGCTGCGTCCGCTCGGCAACCGCCACGTCCTGGTGGAAGTGGATGAATCGCGGATGCCGGCCGACCACCCGGCCGACTACAACCAGTTGCCGAAGATTCCGCTGCCGGCCGATGACCGCATCGGCATTGCCCAGGCGTCTTCGGGAACGCCGGCGACCATCCGCGTACTGGTGGTGGCCACCAATGCCGCCGTCGCCGCCTATGGCGGCAACATGCAGTCGCTGGTGCAGCTGGCGGTCGCCGAGTCGAACCAGGGCTACACCAACAGCAATGTCGGCCTGACGCTGCAGCTGGCCCGCTACGAGACCACCAGTTACAGCGAATCCGGCGACTTCAATACCGATCTGGCACGTTTCCGCGGCACCAGCGACGGCTACATGGACAGCATCCACAGCAGCCGCAATACCTACACGGCCGATGTCGGCGTGCTGCTGATCAACAACGCGTCGTACTGCGGCCTGGCCTCGGGCATCGGCTCAAGCGCATCCACCGCGTTCGCGGCGGTGTACTGGGATTGCGCGACCGGCTACTACTCGTTCGCCCACGAGATCGGCCACCTGCAGAGCGCGCGGCACGATCTCGCCAACGATCCGAGCACGTCGCCGTACGCCTATGGCCATGGCTATCGCTATGAGCCGTCCAGCGGTACCGGCTGGCGCACCATCATGGCGTACAACTGCACCCGCAGCTGCCCGCGTCTGAATTACTGGTCCAATCCGAACATCAGCTACAACGGCATCCCGATGGGCACTGCCAGCACCGCCGACAACCAGCGCGTGCTGGTCAATACCAAGCACACCATCGCCGGCTTCCGGTAACCGGTACTCGGGGCGCACGACCCGGGGTCGTGCGCTGCCGTGGATGGGCGGGCCTCAGGTCAGCGAATCCAGCGTCCAGCCCTGTGGGGTCACGCGTAGTACCGAGCCCTGCTCGTACCAGTCACCCAGAACGATGCGGGTGCAGCTGCGTCCGCCGGCCTGCAGCGCATGGATTGCAGGGCGGTGAGTGTGGCCGTGGATCATGGTGTCCACGCCGTGACGGATGAAGGTGGCCTCCACCTCGGCCGGGGCCACGTCGGTTACTGTCTCGAACTGCGCGCGGTCGCCCTGTTTCATTTCCGACTGCCGTGCCTGGCTCGCTTCACGGGCCTTCTGTGCGAAGGCAATGCGTGCGGCCAGCGGTTGCGAGAGGAACTGCGCCTGGAATGCCGGATCGCGCGTCTGCGCGCGGAACTGCTGGTAGGGAATGTCGTCGGTGCACAGCAGATCGCCGTGCTGCAGCAGCACCGCACGGCCGTACAGCTCGATCACGCAGGGGTCGGGCAGGATGCGCAGGCCGGCGCGGCGTGCGTAGTCTTCGCCAAGCAGGAAATCGCGGTTGCCGCGGATGAAGTACACCGGCACGCCGCTGTCGGCGAGCGTCCTCAACGCGTCCGCCACCGCATCGGCGGCGGGTGAGGGCGTGTCGTCGCCGATCCAGGCCTCGAACAGATCGCCCAGGATGTACAGCGCGTCCGCGCCGGGCGCCTGTTCGCGCAGGAAACGCAGGAACAGGTCGGTGATTTCCGGACGGCTCGGGTCCAGGTGCAGGTCGGAAATGAACAGCGTGGTCATGCCTGCATTCTAGGTCATCGCGGATACCGGTAGCGCCGGGCCATGGCCGGCGAGCGCATCACACCGGCAGCGGCAGCCAGGCCAGGCTGGCCGACGCCAGCAGTGCGGCGATGCCGGTGGCGGCCAGCACATCGCTGGGGTAATGCAGGCCCAGCACGACCCGCGACAGGCCCACGCCGAGGGTGAACGGCACCAGCAGCGGCGCCAGCCAGGGGTAATAGGCCAACGCCACGATGGTGAACGACACCGCGTGCAGGGTATGCCCGGACGGGAAACTGAACTCGTCCAGCGGGGCCACCCAGGCCCGGATGCGCAGATCGGCGGCATACGGGCGGGGGCGCCGGGTCCAGCGCTTGAGGCCCTTGTACAGCAGCAGCGCGGCCAGGCCGGTGGCGGCCATGTGCACCGATGCGCGCAGCCCATCGAAGCCATCGATCGCCACCAGTACACCCATCAGCACGTACCAGAACACGCCGTCGCCGAGCCGGCTGATGATCGAGAACAGACGGCGCACGCGGCGGCGCCGGCAATAGTGGTTCGCCCGCCGGCACAGGCGTGTTTCGCTGCCGCGCAGCAGTTCAAGCGGCGTGGTGCGCATGGCCAGTCCTCCGGGTGTTCGCCAGCTCGGCCAGCAGCGCATCGAACTCGGCCACCACCTGCTGCGGATGCAGCCGCTTCATCGCCCGTGCGGCCTGGCTGCCCAGTTCGCGGCGCAGCGTGTCATCGCTGGCCAGCTGCACGGCCGCTTCGACGAATTGCTCGTCGTTGTCCACGGCGGCACCGTTCTCGCCGTTGCGCAGGTACTCACGCGCCGCGCCGTAATCGAAGGCCACCGTGGCCAGGCCGCTGGCCATGCTTTCCAGGGTCACGTTGCCGAAGGTCTCGCTGCGGCTGGGGAACAGGAACAGATCGCCGCTGGCGAAATGGCGGGCCAGCGCTTCGCCGCGCTGGATGCCGCAGAAGATGAAGTCGGGGTTCTCATGCGCCAGCTTCTCCCGTGCGGGCCCGTCGCCGACCCAGACGAAGCGTGCCTTCGGTCGTATCTGCTGCAGGCGGCGGAACGCCTTCACGGCCAGTCCGAGGTTCTTCTCGGCGGCGATCCGGCCAACGTAGATCGCTGCCAGGCCATTGCCGTCGATGCCCCATTCCTCGCGAAGGGTGGGGTCACGCCGGCCCGGGTCGAACTGTTGGCTGTCGACCGCGCGGGCCAGCAGCCGGACGCGCTCGAAGCCCTGTTCGGCAAGGAACTGTTGGAGCTCGCGGGTGGGCACGAGGGTGGCGTCGGCCTGGTTGTGGAAGCGGCGCATCCAGCGCATCGCGGCGGCCTGCAGCCAGGCGACCCCGTAGTCGGGCAGATACTCGTCGAAGCGGGTGTGGAAGCCAGTGGCTACCGGGATGCCGAGGCGCCGCGCGGTACGCAGCGCCGACCAGCCCAGCGGGCCTTCGGTAGCGACATAGATCGCATCCGGGCGCTGCTGCTGCCAGTGGCGACCGAGCCGGATCGGGGCCGGCAGGCCGAACCGCAACCCGGGATAGCGGGGCAGGGCGGCGCCGGGGACCAGCAGGGTACCGGGAGCGGAATCCAGCGCTTCACTGGCCTGGCGTGGCCGGATCAGGTCGATCTCGTGCCCGGCCGTCCGCAGGCCCTGTTCCAGTCCCTGCACGGTCAGTGCGACGCCGTTGACTTCCGGCGGATACGTCTCGGTGACGATGGCATAGCGCATGGCGGGCCTCCGGTTTCCCGGCATGCTCGGGCCTGGCGATGTAGCCGACATGACGGCTTGGCGACACAGGCATGACAGACGCGCAGGAGTGCCGGCGGCGGGGCCGGGGCCAGAAAAAACCACGGCCCCGAAGGGCCGTGGTCGTGGAGCATCGCAGTGCGATCGATCAGAAGCGCTGCTGGTACTTCATGTAGATGAAACGACCGATGTCGTAGCCGCCGTAGTACGAGAACGCGGAGTTCGGCTTGCTGTACATGATCGGGCCGGACTTCTCGAACACGTTGTTGGCGCCGACGGCGACGGTCGCATCCCACGGCAGGTTGTAGCGGAACTGCACGTCGTGGAAGGTCACCGAACCACGCTCGTTGTAGTTGCGCGAGCCCTTGTACCACGGTGCATACACGCCCGGATCGGAGCACTCGTCCGGATACAGACCGATGTTGGAGCAGGTCTCCTTCACGCCCGAGTAGTAGCGCGCGGTCCAGGTCACGCCGAAGTCACCCAGATCGTAGCCCAGCGCCAGGTTGGAGCGGACGCGGAAGGCGCTGCCGATGCCGTTGGTGACGATCGGAACGATCGAGCTGTCGTTCGAGGTGCGGTAGGTCGCACTGGACACGTAGGTGGTGGCCGAATTCACGTTGAACTTGCCGAACCGGGTGTCCAGACGGTAGCTCACATCCAGGTCGTAACCTTCGGTTTCCATGAAGCCCGCATTGCGGTTGCCGAACTTCAGGTTGGTCACGATGCCGGTCACCGGGTCACGCTGGAAGCGCGTGCAGCGCGAATCGATGCCTGCTTCGTAGCAGTCCTGCAGGATCTGGGTCGGCGTATCGGCAATGATCGTGTTGTCGATGCGGATCTTCCACCAGTCCAGCGAGGCGTTGAAGCCCTGGATGAAGCTCGGGCTCCAGACCAGGCCCAGCGTCTTGCTGGTCGAGGTTTCCGGAGTCAGCAGCGGATTGGAGCCGGAGGTGAACGGCACCGGCGTGGCATCGGTGGAGGTGTTCACCGGAGTGCCGCCCTGGCGCAGCTGGCGGAAGGTATCGGCATTGGCGATGTCACGGGCGCAACGCGCACGGACTTCGGCGCTGGAGGCCGAGGAACCGAAGCGGGTGTCGCACGGATCGCTGAACTGCGCGAAGGTCTCGGAGCCACCACCGAACAGATCGTTGATGGTCGGGGCGCGGAAGCCCTCCGCCCAGGTGCCACGCACCATCAGCGAGTCGATCGGCTTCCACTTGAAGCCGAACTTGCTGTTGAGGGTGTTGCCGAAGGTGTTGTAGTCCGAGAAACGGGTAGCACCGTTGAAGCTCAGTTCCTTCGCGCCCGGCAGATCGGCCAGCACCGGAACGTTCACTTCCAGGTAGGCTTCATTGACGGTGTAGTCGCCACCGGTCGGGCCAGCCGCGAGGTTGGTGGTGGCGCCGGTCTGGGCCAGGGCATCTGGGGTGTACTTGCCTTCTTCCTTGCGGCTTTCCACGCCGAAGGCGAAGCCGAGGTCACCGGCCGGCAGGGTCACGATGCTGCCCGCGATGCTGGCGAAGAAGTTCTTGGAGGTGGTGCGGCCCTTGGTGATCTCATCCGGGAACAGCCACGCCTGCAGTTCTTCGTTGCCATAGATGCCATCGGCAGCGGTGGTGCCGTACGGAACCAGCGGGTTCCACGGCTTGCAGACGTCGTAGGAGATCGGAGCAGCGGCCGTGCCGCACTGCACCTTGCCGGTGGCGGCGTTGAAGAAGGACGGACCTACGCCGGCCGCGACGCGACCCTTGTGCAGGTTGCCGGTCGCCACCGATTCCAGCTCGTTGCGGTTGTACTGGTAGCCCACTTCCCAGTCGAAGTAACGCTCGCCGATATCGAACGAGCCGTCGAACGACGCCACCGCGCGGTAGGTCTTCAGCTCGCTGGTGGTCACGCGCGGCACTTCCCAGGTGCGGCGGTTCCAGGCCACCGCAGTCGGGGTGGCGAAGCCGTGCTGGTTGCCGAACGGGTTGAAGTAGCTGTCGATCGACATGGAGCCGACACCGGCGGTGCTCGACTGCAGCGGATAGCCCGCGATCTGGCGGGTGGACTCGCGCTGGTTGTAGCCCAGCTCGGTGCGGAAGTTGACGTTGTCGGTGATCTTGAACCGGCCGTCGAAGTAGATCGAGTCGCGCTTGACCGGGTACATCACGTGCATCTGGTCGTTGGCGTTGCTCACGTCACCGGTGAAGGGCGTGGTGCTGGTGAGGTGGTAATTGGCCGGATTGGTCGGGTCCGTGCCACGGTTGAGCGAGTAGCCACAGCCTGCCGGAGGCGTCGCATTGCAGCCGGGACCGCGCACGCCGGTGAACTGGCCGTACTGGCTGATGGTGGTCCAGTTGCTGCTGTCGTTCGGGTGGCGATCGGTCATGCCGTACTGGCTGAAGCCGCGGTCACGTGCCCACACGCCCTTCTCTTCTGCATGCTCGGCCGACAGGGTCAGCGAGATGCGGTCGTTGTTCCAGCCGGCGACCACGTCGAAGCGGTCGCGCGCGCCGTCGCCCTCGCTGTACTGGCCGTGGTAGACGTTGGCGGTCACGCCGGTGACGTTGGAGCGGGTGATGATGTTGACCACGCCAGCCATGGCATCCGAACCATAGATCGCAGAAGCGCCGTCCTTCAGCACCTCGATGCGCTCCACTGCCGACACCGGCAGGGAGGAAACGTCCTGGTAGCCGGACGTGCTGATGCCCAGACGCTTGCCGTTGACCAGCACCAGCGTGCGCTGCGTGCCCAGGTTGCGCATGTCGATGTAGGTGCCGCCCGCGTTCTCGCCTGCGGTCAGCGCGTTGGCGCGGCTGATTGCCGGGCTGCCCATCGCGGTGACGTTCTGCAGGATGTCGGCAACCGAGCTGAAGCCCTGGCGCTCGATATCGTTGCGGCTGATCGCGAACACCGGCTGGGCGGTTTCCACGTCGACCTGACGGATACGCGAACCGGTGATCTCGATACGGTCCAGGTTGGTCGGCGAAGCAGTGCTTTCGCTCTGGGCGAACGCGGGCAGTGCCGCCAGCGTTGCAGTGGTAGCCAGGGCATAGCGGATCGCCTGCCCCAGGGCGGTGGTGCGTGAAGTCATACGAGCTCTCTCTCTCAGGTCGTGCAACGGACGCCAAAAAGGGCGTCGAAGAAGCCGGAAGGTCGTGCGACCGGACCAGCAACCCGATAGTAGTCTCGTTGGTTAATGCTGTGTAAAGAGGGTGTGTCGAACAAATTAACGCTTTGTCACAAATCCTCACAAAAAATGAACAAAAGCAATCGCTTACGGTGCCGTCGCGGATGGACCGCCAACGACCGGCTGACGCGATGCAGCAGGAAAAGCCGCCAGATTGCGCAAAGTGTCACCGAATGTAACGCCGAGGCGCGCGTATTCAGGCAACGAAGGGACGGAACTGGATGCCGAGGCCGGCGATGCCGTCGGTCTCGCCGATCAGGTCGGCGCGCAGCAGCGGCCGGGCGTCGATGAACGCCTGCGGCACGATCAGCGACAACCGGTTGTCATCGGCGGTCAGTTCCAGCGGCGGCAGCGGAGCGTCCTCATGGGCACGGTTGAGCAGCACCGCCAGGCGCAGCAGCGCGGCCAGCCGCCGCGCGGTCAGCAGCAGGCGCTCGGGCAGGGCGTCGAACGCGGTCTTGCCCACGCTGCGGCGATGGCTGCGGACCAGGGCCGCCAGCATCTGCTGCTCCTGCCGCGAGAAGCCGGCGATGTCCGAGTGTTCCAGCACGTAGCTGCCATGCACGTGATAGCCGCTGTGGGCGATCATCAGCCCCAGCTCATGCAGGCGTGCCGCCCAGCCGAGCATGCGGGCATCGTCAGCGTCGAGCTTCCAGCGTTCCTGCACCTGCTCCAGCAGCGACAGGGCGGTGTCCTGCACGCGGTCGGCCTGGACGGTGTCGATGCCGTAACGGTGGGTGAGCGCAGCGACCGATTCGTCGCGCAGGTCGTTCTCGCCGGCACGGCCGACGATGTCGTAAAGGATGCCTTCGCGCATCGCGGCCTTGCTGACCAGCAGCTTCTGCAGGCCCAATGCCTGGAAGGCCGCCTCCAGCACCAGGATGCCGCCCGCGATGATCGGGCGGCGATCGCTGGACAGGCCCGGCAGCACGATGTCGTCGATCTTCTTGGCCTTGAGCAGCTCGTCGCGCAGCTGTGGCAGGGCTTCGGCGGTGATCGCCCCCTTGCTCAGCTTCATCGTCGCGCAGATCTCGCTGATCGCCTTGTGGGTGCCCGAAGAACCCAGTGCCTCCTGCCAGCCCAGCGCACGATACTTGCTGGCGAAGGGCTGGAACTCGCGACCGATCTCGGCCAGTGCATCCTTCCAGCGCTTCTTGCTGAGCTTGCCGCCCGGAAAGAAGCGGCGGGTGCTGGCAATGCAGCCGGCCTGCAGGCTCTCGCGCTCGAGGGTCTGCATGCCCATGCCGATGATGAACTCGGTCGAGCCACCGCCGATGTCGATCACCAGCCGGCGCTCGCCCGGTTTGGGCGGCTGGGCATGGGCGACGCCCAGGTAGATCAGGCGCGCCTCCTCGCGGCCGCTCACCACTTCGATGGCATGGCCAAGCGCGGTTTCGGCGGGAACCAGGAACGACTGCGGTGAACGCAGCTGGCGCACGGTATTGGTGGCCAGTGCACGCACGCGGTGCGACGGGACATTGCGGATGCGCTGGCCGAAGCGGGCCAGGCATTCCAGTGCGCGTTGCCGTGCCGCAGCCGACAGGCCCCCCTTGCCATCCAGACCGTCGGCCATGCGCACGGTTTCGCGCAGGCGGTCGATCACCCGCAGCTGGCCGAGCGTGTAGCGCGCGATGACCATGTGGAAACTGTTGGAGCCAAGGTCGATGGCGGCCAGCAGGTCGCCATCCTGCAATGCGGGCGGAGTCGTGGTGGTATGCGGCATGGGCGAATGTTAGCCGAAGGGGCGGTGTGCTCGTCACCGCATGGCCTTCACATTTTGTCGGGGGGGCGTTCGGTAGTGCCGGCCGCTGGCCGGCAAGGTCAACGTCAACGTCAACGTCAAAAGCGGGTTTTCTGAGGGATGGCGGGGTGGGTCCGGTTGAGGGGGACGCCGTAAACCCATCCCTGGGGGCTTGGTCGCGGCATCCATGCCGCTCACACCCCCTCAACCGGACCCACCCTGCCTTCGACAGTTGGCCGCGGTCTGCCGGAACGACACGGGGTCGGATCCCGTTGCTGCGCAACGGGCTCTGACCCCGGTGTTCTACATTGGACGCATTGTGCCGACCAAGGCCGGCACCTACCGGGTCAGAGACCCTGCATCAATGCCATCTGCGCCGAATGCGGGGCCTCGTCGTGGGCCGGGGCACGCTTGTGATAGATGCCATCGGCATCCAGTTCCCAGGCGTTGAGGTTGTCGTCCAGATAGTTCTGCAGGACTTCGCGGTAGACCCGCTTGGCCAGCGTCGGATCCAGGATCGGGAAGCAGGTCTCGACCCGCCGCAGCAGGTTGCGCTCCAGCCAGTCGGCGCTCGCGCAGTACAGTTCGGGCGCACCATCGTTGCCGAACCAGTAGACCCGGCTGTGTTCCAGGAAGCGGCCGACGATGGAGCGGACACGGATGTTGTCGGACACGCCCGGGACGCCGGGACGCAGGGTGCAGGCGCCACGGATGATCAGGTCGATCTGCACTCCGGCCTGCGAGGCGGCGTACAGCGCGCGGATTACCTGGGCCTCGTTGAGGGCGTTCATCTTGGCGATGATGCGTGCCGGGCGGCCCGCGGCCGCGATGCGCGTCTCGCGCTCGATCCGCGCCAGGATGCCGGTATGCAGGGTGAAGGGCGACTGCAGCAGGCGCTTGAGCTTCATCTTCGAGGCCAGCCCGGACAGCTGCTGGAACAGCAGGTGCACATCATTGCCGATGTCCGCATCAGCGGTGATCAGGCTGATGTCGGTGTACGCGCGCGCCGTACCGCTGTGGTAGTTGCCGGTGCCCAGGTGCACGTAACGGCGCAGCTTGCGGCCTTCGCGACGCACGATCAGCAGCATCTTGGCATGGGTCTTGTAGCCGACCACGCCATACACCACCTGTACGCCGGCTTCCTGCAGGCGATCGGCCAGCCCGAGGTTGGCCTCTTCATCGAAGCGTGCGCGCAGCTCGACCACAACGGTCACATCCTTGCCGGCACGTGCAGCCTGGATCAGCGCATCGACGATCAGCGAATCCTTGCCCGTGCGGTACAGGGTCTGCTTGATCGCCAGTACGTTCGGATCCAGCGCCGCCTGGCGGATCAGGTCGAGTACGGCGGCGAACGCATCGAAGGGATGGTGCAGCAGCAGGTCCTGGCGCGCCACGGTCTCGAAGATGCCGTCGGTGTCGCGCAGCGTGCGCGGCGTCATCGGCGGATATTTCAGGTCCGGCTGCGCGATGAGGTCGTACAGCTGGATGATGCGGTTGAGGTTGACCGGGCCGTCGATGCGATACACCGCGTTCTCGGTCAGGCCGAAGTTCTGCAGCAGGGTACGCACGATCTCGCGCGGCATGTCATGGGCGATCTCCAGCCGCACCGCCGGCCGGTAGCCGCGGTCGACCAGTTCATCGCGCAGTGCCAGCGCCAGGTTCTCCACTTCCTCCTCGTCCACCACCAGCTCGGAATTGCGGGTCACGCGGAACTGGTAGGCGCCCTGGACTTCCATGCCCGGGAACAGTTCATCCACGAAGGTGGACAGCACCGAGGACAGGAACACGAAGTTCTGCGAGCCACCGAGTTTTTCCGGCAGCTGGATGATGCGCGGCAGCGAGCGCGGTGCGCGCACGATGGCCAGGTGGCCGGCGCGGCCGAATGCATCGGTGCCCTTCAGCACGACGACGATGTTCAGCGACTTGTTGAGGATCTTCGGGAACGGATGCACCGGATCCAGGCCCAGCGGCGACAGCACCGGCATGATCTCGTTGCGGAAGTAGGCCCGCAGCCAGCGCTTCTGCCGATGGTTCCACGAATGGCGGCCGAGCACGCCGATGCCGGCATCCATCAGGGCCGGGCGCAGTGTCTCGTTCCAGCAGCGGTACTGCTGGTCCACCAGTTCGGCGGCGCGTTCATGGATGGCGTTGAGGATGGCCTGCGGGCTCATCCCGTCCGGAGCCGGCGGCAGGCCGTATTCCTGTGCGTGGCGGACAGCGGCGGCCCGGATCTCGAAGAACTCGTCGAGGTTGGTGCAGGAGATGCACATGAAGCGCAGGCGCTCCAGCAGGGGCACCTGCGGGTCCATGGCCTGGGCCAGCACGCGGAAGTTGAAATCCAGCTGCGACAGTTCGCGGTTGATGTACAGCGCCGGATCGCGCAGCGGATCGTTGTCCGGGCTCACGGGGAGAGGGAGGGATCCGAGGCTGCTCATGGCTTCATTCTTCGACGGAGGTCAGGGGGGCGGACTCGCGCGGGCGCACGTGGTCGGCATCGAAATGACAGGAGAACACCGATCCTTTGCCGACCTCGCTTTCGATCTCCAGCCGCGCATGGTGCAGGCCGAGGATGTGCTTGACGATGGAAAGGCCGAGGCCGGTGCCGCCGCTCTCGCGCGAGCGGCTGCTGGAAACGCGGTAGAAGCGCTCGGTCAGCCGCGGCAGGTGGGTTGCCGGGATGCCATAGCCGGTATCGCGCACGGCCAGCACCGCGCCATCGCCTTCGCGACGGAACTCTACGGTGATGCGGCCGTCGGCCGGCGTGTAGCGCACTGCATTGGTGACCAGATTGGAGAAGGCGCTGTGCAGCTCCTTGGTCGAGCCCTGCAGGTCGACGCCGGCAAGGTCCTCGATGCTGATCTGGTGGCGACCCTGGCTGTGGGCCTCGGCTTCGCGACGCAGCGTGGCCAGCATCGGCTGCATGGCCACGACTTCCTCCTCGGTGTGCTCCTGCGACTCCAGCCGCGACAGGGTCAGCAGGTCTTCCACCAGCTGGGCCATGCGCTGGCTCTGCTTGCGCATCTCTTCAAGCATCGGGCCGGTGCCGGGGAAATCCTCCGGATCCATCATGTCCAGGTAGCCGTGCACCACGGTGAGAGGGGTCCGCAGCTCATGTGAAACATTGGCGACGAAATCGCGGCGGACCTGCTCCAGGCGCAGCAGCTTGCTGACATCACGGGCGATCAGCAGCCAGTAGTCCGACGAATACGGAATCAGGCGGAGGTTCAGGCGGATCGCTGGATCGACCGGCGAGGGCACGTCCAGGATCGGCTCGGCGTTGCGACCACCGGCCAGCCAGTGGGCCAGCGGCATCGGCTGCAACCGCTCGACAAGGGCCTCGCCCAGGTCGCCCGGGTGGTGCAGGCCAAGCAGGGCGGTGGCCGCTTCGTTGAACCACTGCACGCGCTGGCTGTTGCGGTCGAGCACCACCACTGCGTCGGGCAGCGCGGCGGCCGCGGCGCGGTAGCTGCGCAGCATGTCCAGCAGGCGCCGCTTGCGCACGCGCATTTCGACCTGGTTGCGGTACAGCAGGCGATCCAGTTCATTCCACACACCCGTGCCTTCGGCGGTATCCCAGCGCTGGCGCGCGGTCAGCCGGCGCAGCACGCTGCGCAACCGCCAGTAATGCCAGGCCAGCGTCGCCAGCGCGCCCAGTGCGACGCACAACCACAGATGGCCCGTGAACCATCCCACCAGTCCGGCGAACAGCAGTACCGCGGCGACGGTAGCCAGCGTCTTCAACCAGGCAGAGCGGATGTGGCGGGGCATTGCGGTCTCGTCGATGAGGTGCGGTGGTTCACTGGAATGAACCAAGGGTTATAGCAGAGTTGCGGGGGGGGGGCGCCCCGGGGGGGGGGGGGGGGGGCCCGCGGGGCGCGGGGGGGGCCCCCGGGCCGGCCCCCCCCGGGGGCCCGCGCCCGCGCTCGCTGCTGTCGCGCTTCTTTGGCGTGGTGGCCGATCCGCACACCTATGGCGCGCTGTTCTACAT
>NZ_JBRRET010000048.1:0-21723 GCF_056760435.1 Stenotrophomonas sp. STEN008
GCTGCGCCCTGCACCCGCAGAGGCAACTGCAACGGCAACGGCCGGAGCAAAAGCGGGTTTCCTGTGGGTTGGGGGGGGGGGGGGGGGGGGGGGGGGGGGGGGGGGGGGGGGGGGGGGGGGGGGGGGGGGGGGGGGGGGCGGGGGGGGGCGCGGCCGGCTGGCCCTCCCTCCCCCCCCCCCCCCCCCCCCCCCCCCCCCCCCCCCCCCCCCCCCCCCCCCCCCCCCCCCCCACCAGACCGCGGATCAGCCCAGAGCCGGCTGTTGCCTTTGACGTTGCACTGGCTTGCAGCAGGTGCAAGGCGCAGCCCTGCCGAACCCCTACCCCTCCCTCCGGGGTAAACTAGCGCGATGGCTTCCCGTCCCGCGCACGACCTGCTCAACCGCGTCTTTGGTTACGACGATTTCCGTGGTCCGCAGCAGGACATCGTGGAGCACGTGGCTGCCGGTCACGACGCACTGGTGTTGATGCCCACCGGCGGTGGCAAGTCGCTGTGCTACCAGGTGCCCGCCCTGCTGCGCGACGGGTGCGGCATTGTCATCTCACCGCTGATCGCACTGATGCAGGACCAGGTCGAAGCCCTGCGCCAGCTGGGCGTGCGCGCCGAATACCTGAACTCGACGCTGGACGCGGACACTGCCGGCCGCGTCGAACGCGAACTGCTGGCCGGTGAGCTGGACATGCTCTATGTCGCACCCGAGCGCCTGCTGACGGGTCGCTTCCTGTCCCTGCTCTCGCGCAGCCGGATCGCCCTGTTCGCGATCGACGAAGCCCATTGCGTGTCGCAATGGGGCCATGACTTCCGCCCCGAGTACCGCCAGCTGACGGTGCTGCACGAGCGCTGGCCGCAGATTCCCCGGATTGCCCTGACAGCCACCGCCGATCCGCCGACCCAGCGCGAGATCGCCGAGCGCCTGGACCTGCAGGATGCCCGCCATTTCGTCAGTTCCTTCGACCGCCCCAACATCCGCTACACCGTGGTGCAGAAGGACAACGCACGCAAGCAGCTGACCGATTTCCTGCGCGGCCATCGCGGCGAGGCGGGCATCGTCTACTGCATGTCGCGGCGCAAGGTCGAGGAAACCGCCGAGTACCTGCGCGGACAGGGCTTCAACGCCCTGCCCTACCACGCCGGCCTGCCCGCCGACGTCCGCGCGGACAATCAGCGCCGCTTCCTGCGCGAGGACGGTATCGTCATGTGCGCCACCATCGCCTTCGGCATGGGCATCGACAAGCCGGACGTGCGCTTCGTTGCGCATACCGACCTGCCCAAGTCGATGGAAGGCTACTACCAGGAAACCGGCCGCGCCGGCCGCGATGGCGAAGCGGCCGAAGCATGGCTGTGCTACGGCCTGGGCGACGTCGTGCTGCTCAAGCAGATGATCGAGCAGTCCGAAGCCGGCGAGGAACGCAAGCAGCTGGAGCGGTCCAAGCTCGACCACCTGCTCGGCTATTGCGAATCCATGCAATGCCGCCGCCAGGTGCTGCTGGCCGGCTTCGGGGAAACCTATCCCCGCCCCTGCGGCAACTGCGACAACTGCCTGACCCCGCCAGCGGCATGGGACGCGACGGTTCCCGCGCAGAAGGCACTGAGCTGCGTCTACCGCAGCGGCCAGCGCTACGGCGTCGGCCACCTGATCGACATCCTGCGCGGCAGCGAGAACGAGAAGGTGCGCCAGCAAGGTCATGACCAGCTCAGCACCTACGCCATCGGCCGCGACCTGGATGCAAGGACCTGGCGCAGCGTGTTCCGCCAGCTGGTGGCCGCCAGCCTGCTCGAAGTGGACAGCGAAGGCCACGGCGGCCTGCGCCTGACCGATGCCAGCCGCGACGTACTGAAGGGCCGCCGCACGGTGAACATGCGCCGCGAGGCTGCGACCAGCGCCGGCCGCGAACGCAGCGCGCAGCGCACCGGCCTGTCGGTCCCCCCGCAGGATCTGGCCCTGTTCAATGCCCTGCGCGGCCTGCGTGCCGAACTGGCCCGCGAGCAGAACGTGCCGGCCTTCGTGATCTTCCACGACAGTACCCTGCGCAACATCGCCGAACAGCGCCCCACCAGCCTGGACGAGCTGGCCCGGGTCGGCGGCATCGGTGGCACCAAGCTGAGCCGCTATGGTCCGCGCCTGGTGGAAATCGTGCGCGAAGAGGGGTAGCGCCGGGCCTCCTGTAGAGCCGAGCCCACGCTCGGCTGTTGCCGCAGAAGCAGCCAAGCGCGGGCTCGGCTCTACATTGGTGCCGCTCCAATCTTGAACCGGCCATTCAGCCGGAAGTGCATCCGGGCCCGCTTGCGGCTAGATTAGCGCCATGTCCCTGGCCTCGACCCTGCTCCGCGTCGTGCTCATGCTCAGCCTGTTGCTCAACGGGCTGAACGCGGCCATGGCCAGCGGTCATGAGGAGATGGGCCGCATAGCCCACGTGATGATGGCGACGATGGCGGGCGACGCCGACTGCCATCACCACGCCGCCATGTCCGCCAACGAGGCGCCGCAGGCCCAACCGGCGGCCCACGATGCGCATTGCCAGATCAAGGACTGCCTGCGCAGCTGTGCCCAGCATCCCCTGCTGGCGGTGCAGGCGCTGCCCTTCATGGCCGGTCCCGGCCTGTCGCTGACACCGCAGCCGATGCCGGCCAACGGCCGCCCGGCGCCGCCGTTGCCGCCACTTTCCCGCCCTCCCATCGCCTGATCCACACGCGTCGTGCGCCACGCGCACTCAAGCCGGCCCGCTGCCGGCGTCCTACCGTGTCTGGAGTCACCACCATGAATACCCGCATTCCCCCCGGCCCGGGCGCCCTGCCCATGCCGTCGCGCCGCCTGTTCGTTCAAGGTCTCGCCGCTGGCGGCGTGGTTGCCGGCATCGCCTCGGTCGGCGTCCCGCAGCGCGCGCTCGCTGCGGCCAGTGCCGCCCCGCGCCTGGCCGGCGCACCCGCCGTGCTGACCGATACCCGCCTGGAACTGGCCATCGGCGAATCGCTGGCCAACTTCACCGGTCGCACCCGGCCGGCGATCACCGTCAACGGCTCACTGCCGGCACCGATCCTGCGCTGGCGCGAGGGCCAGACCGTGGATCTGTTCGTACGCAATACGCTGGACCGCCACCCGACCTCGATCCACTGGCACGGCATCCTGCTGCCGGCCAACATGGACGGCGTCCCGGGCCTGAGCTTCAACGGCATCGGTCCCGGCGAGACCTACCACTACCACTTCCAGCTCAAGCAGTCGGGCACGTACTGGTATCACAGCCATTCGATGTTCCAGGAGCAGGCCGGCCTGTATGGCGCACTGATCATCGACCCGGCCGAGCCGGCCCCGTACCGGCACGACCGCGAGCACGTGATCATGCTGTCGGACTGGACCGACATGGACCCGGGTGCACTGTTCCGGCGCATGAAGAAGCTCGCCGAGCACGACAACTACTACAAGCGCACCCTGCCCGACTTCGTGCGCGATGTGCGCCGCGATGGCTGGTCTGCGGCGCTGTCCGACCGCGGCATGTGGGGACGGATGCGGATGACACCCACCGACATCTCCGACATCAACGCGCATACGTACACCTACCTGATGAACGGCACCGCGCCGGCCGGCAACTGGACCGGGCTGTTCCGCACTGGCGAGAAGGTGCTGCTGCGCTTCATCAACGGCGCCTCGATGACCTACTTCGACGTGCGCATTCCCGGCCTGAAGATGACCGTGGTCGCTGCCGATGGCCAGTACATCCATCCGGTCAGCATCGATGAGTTCCGCATCGCCCCCGCCGAGACCTACGACGTGCTGGTCGAACCCAGCGGGCAGGATGCGTTCACCATCTTCTGCCAGGACATGGGCCGCACCGGCTACGCGGCCGGCACCCTGGCCGTGCGCCACGGCCTGCAGGCGCCGGTTCCCGCCCGCGACCCGCGCCCGCTGCTGACGATGAGCGATATGGGTCACGACATGGGCGGCGGTCACGGCGGTCATGACATGGCCGCGATGAAAGGCATGGAAGGCGGCTGCGGCGCCAGCATGGGGCACGGCGCGCATGGCGGCGCGACGACCACCGGCAAGGCACCGCAGCACCCGGCCAGCGAACGCAACAATCCGCTGGTGGACATGCAGAGCTCGGCCACCGATCCCAAGCTGGACGATCCCGGCATCGGCCTGCGCGACAACGGCCGCCAGGTGCTGACCTACGGCGCGATGCGCAGCCTGTTCGAGGACCCCGATGGCCGCGAGCCCAGCCGTGAGATCGAGCTGCACCTGACCGGCCACATGGAGAAGTTCTCCTGGTCGTTCGACGGCATTCCATTCGCCAGCGCCGAGCCACTGCGGCTGAACTACGGCGAGCGCATGCGCATCGTGCTGGTCAACGACACGATGATGCAGCATCCGATCCACCTGCATGGCGTCTGGAGCGATGTGGAGGACGCGCAGGGCAACTTCCAGCTGCGCAAGCACACGGTGGACATGCCGCCGGGCACCCGCCGCAGCTACCGCGTGCGCGCCGATGCGCTCGGCCGCTGGGCCTATCACTGCCACCTGCTCTACCACATGGAAGCGGGGATGATGCGCGAAGTGAGGATCGAAGAATGAAGCGCTCCCTTTTCTCCCCCAGCCTGCTGGCAATGGCCCTGACCGTCGCACTGCCTGCTTTCGCACAGTCGCACGCGGGCCATGACATGCCCACACCCGCACCGGCACCGGCGCCGAAGACCAAGCAGCCCACTGCCGAAGACGCGGTTGATCACTCGAAGATGGATCATTCGACGATGGATCACTCGAAGATGGATCACTCGAAGATGGATCACTCGAAGATGGATCATTCGACGATGGATCACTCGCAGATGGATCACGCGGCGATGGGTCACGGCACGTCCGCGCCGACCGAGCCGCGCGAGCCGATTCCAGTGCCCACCGACGCCGATCGTGCCGCCGCGTTCCCGCCCATCGCCCATGGCGCGATGGAGCATGCGCCGGAGATCAACAGCCTGCTGCTGATCGACCGCCTGGAGCATTGGGACGGCAAAAACAGCAACGGCCAGGCCTGGGAGGCCACCGGCTGGATCGGCGGCAACATCAACCGCCTGTGGCTGCGCACCGATGGCGAGCGCAGTGAGGGCCGCACCGAATCCTCGGCGGTGGAAGCACTGTACGGGCGCAGCGTGTCGCCCTGGTGGGATGTGCTGGTGGGTGTCCGCCAGGACTTCCGCCCCGCCGATTCCCGAACCTGGGCGGCCATCGGCATCCAGGGCCTGGCGCCGTACAAGTTCGAGAGTTCGGCCACGCTCTATGCCGGCTCCGGCGGACAGCTGCTGGCCAAGGCCGAAGTGGAGTACGACGTGCTGCTGACCAACCGGCTGATCCTGCAGCCGCTGGTGGAGGCCACCGTGGCCAGCAAGGACGAACCGGAGTACGGCATCGGGCGCGGCCTGAACAAGGTCGAGGCCGGACTGCGCCTGCGCTACGAGTTCAGCCGCCGCTTCGCGCCTTACATCGGTATCACCCATGAGCGCAGTTTCGGCGATACCGCCGACTATGCCGGCGACCACGCGCGCGACACGCGCTGGGTAGCGGGCGTGCGCATGTGGTTCTAGTCGGCACAATGCGTGCAGCAGCCGGCCCCGGTTCAGACCGAGGCCGGCTACACTGCGGCACGTTCTTTCGCAGCTTGCATCATGGCCTTGCAGATCCGCCGCGCCACCTTCGCCGACGCTGAAGCGCTCTCAGCGATCGCCATCGCCACCTACACCGAAACCTGGGGCGACTCCTATCCGCCGCAGGATCTGCATGCGTTCCTGCACGTACACTACAGCACGCAGCCGCAGCGCATCGAGCTGTCCGATCCACGCAGCGCGGTCTGGCTGCTGCTCGATGGCGATACGGTGGTTGGCTATCTGGCCGCAGGAGCCAACACCCTGCCGCATGTCGACGCCCGCGACGGCGACATCGAACTCAAGCGCCTGTATGTGCTGGCGGCGTACCAGAACGGCGGCCACGGGGCGCGCCTGATGGAGGCGTTCCTGCATTGGCTGGATACGCCGCAGCGCCGCACCCTGTGGGTCGGCGTCTGGGAGGAGAACCTCGGCGCACAGCGCTTCTACGCGCGCTACGGTTGCAGCAAGGCCGGCGAATACGACTTCATCGTCGGCGACAGCCGCGATCGCGAGTTCATCCTGCGCCGGGCCTGACGCCCCCGGGATCGCCGCTGCCCCGTGGGCCTGTCAGAAGTCGAACAGGTCGGACAGGAAGCTTTCCTTCTTCTTTTTCTTGTAGCCGTAACCGTGCTGGCCACGGTTTTCGTCGTGACGCTGGCCAAGGTGGCGGGTATCGCGGTGCATCACCGGCGGTGGCACTGCCGCCGGTTGTGCCTGTGCTGGCGGCGGTGGCGGCACCGCCGCACCAGCATTGGCGCGCTCGATGATCTTGTCCAGTTCGCCACGATCCAGCCACACGCCGCGGCAATTCGGGCAGTAGTCGATCTCGATGCCATGGCGCTCGGTCATCTGCAGGGTCTGGGTCTTGCACACGGGGCACAGCATCGGCATTGCTCCTGTCAGGTCTGATCTGGACTCTACCTGCCCTGCGATGACTGTCCGGCAACGCATGACCGATGGCAGGGGGACTTCCGGCGCGTGCCCTGCATCGCGCCGCCTCGCACACTGCGGTCTGGTCCCGCATGGAATGCGCTGATGAGTGTCCTGTCCCGCCTGCCGACTGCCGCCCGGATCCTGCTGGTCCTGCTGGGAACGGGCCTCGGCCTGAACGTACGCGACATCGTGGCGGCGTTGGGGCGGCCCATCCCCGGCCTGCCGATCCCCTATGGCGGCAGCCTGCTCGACAACGCCCTGGCGGTGCTGGTGGCCGTGCTGCTGGCCCTGCTGCTGCGTCCGCGCCACATGGGGTTGGCCGAAAGCCTCGGCCTGCGCGGCAACGGGATGCGCGGACCGCTATGGGTGCTGCTGGCCAGCCTGCCCTGCTGGGTGGGCCTGGCCGTGCTCGGCCGACCCAACACGGCGCTGACCGCCCTCGATGCGACGATGCTGGCCGTTCTGTTCCCGCTGGCCGAAGAGATTCTGTTCCGCGGCCTGGGCTTCATTCTGCTGGTGAAGATCGTGCGCGGCCCGTGGCCCTTGCTCGCACTGCCGCAGGCCCTGTTGTTCGGCATGGTGCACTGGCTTGGATTCGGCGGTTTCGATGGCGGTGGGGTGGCGCTGTTCGTCGGCGCAGTGATCGCCTTGGGGGGCTTCGTCTTCGCCTGGCTGGACCGCCTGGATGGCAACACCCTGTGGTGCGGCCTGGCGCTGCACGTGTCGATGAACCTGGCCTGGAACGTGTTCAGCCTGGATGACGCCGTGGCGCTCGGTTGGCAGGCCACCAGCCTGCGCATCGGCACGGCTCTGCTGGCGGTCGCGGTCCTGGCCTGGGACATGCGCCGGCGCCGCCGCCTGTAACATCCACGTGGCTTGCCGTGCACGCCGGGATCACTACCGGATTGCGCATACTTGCGCGCCTTTTCACCGCCGCTGTCCGGAGTTGTCGCGTCATGTTGCTGTCCAAGCGCCACGTTGAACCGCGCGTCCTGCTGATCGAGGACGCGGAGGAGACCCGCGAACTGAGCCGCATGGCGCTGGAAAGCCAGGCCTGCCACGTGGTGGGGGTGAGCTCTGCCGAAGCGGCACTGGGCCTGCTGGCCGCCGGCGAGCGGTTCGACCTGCTGTTCACCGACGTCAATCTGGGCCCGATCAGCGGCATCGAAGCCGCCAACCGGGTCCGCGGCCTGCATCCCCAGCTGCCGATCCTGGTGACATCGGGCATGGACCAGCACGCCGTCCTGCCGCAGTTGCGCGACGGCATCCATTTCCTGCCCAAGCCGTACAACATGAGCGAGTTGCTCGATGCGATCCGCCTGTGCTTCCGCCACGCGGATGTGGGCGTATTGACCGGGCCGGATGCACAGGCGGCGTGAAGCATCCATCCACGCCCTGCGTGGATGACCTCCGCCGTCAACCGCTGCTGTACGGCCCGGTGCCCGGAAACACCCTCAGCAGCGCGCGCGTGATCACGTCCGGGTAGACCGTGAAGTGGTCCTCGTCATCGATCACCATGTTCTCCACCTTCAACGAACGCCCGCTGCTGCGCAGCTGCTCGGCGAACTCGGCGTTGTCGCGCAGCATGTCGTTGCGGGTGAAATAACGCGGCTCGGGCTTGACCGTTTCAAAGCTGCCTACCGACAGCACCACCGTGGTCGGCTGCGTCGGCGCCTTGGCCTCCGCCTGCATGCGCGGCACGCGATGATCATCGAACCACAGCGACGGACTGGACAGGATATAGCTACGGAACATGTCCGGGCGCGTGGTCAGCACATAGGCACCGAACAGGCCACCATAGGAATGGCCTGCATAGGCGCGCCGCGCCGGATCGGTGCGGTAGCGCGCATCGATCATCGGCAGCACCTGCTCGGCAAGAAAGTCGCGATAGTGCGCGGCACCGCCGTAGCTGACGTCATCACTGTAGTCCCGCGGATCGGTACGTGCCGGGTCGCTGGGCGTGTAGTCGCGCGAGCGGCTCTGCCTGGAGGTCAGCCCCTCCTGCGGCGGCAGCCCCACCAGGATGAAGTCTTCGATGTTGACGCCCCGCTGCCCCACCATGTGTCGCACGCTGCGTACCAGCGGGAAGCTGTACAGCGCGTCGGTCACGTACAGTACCGGATAGCGCTTTTCCGGATGTGCGGCGTAGTCGGCCGGCAACGCCACCCACACCGGGTAATCGCGGCCGACCGGATCGTGCACGCGCAGCGCCTCGGTATCCGGCAGCACCACACCCGGCGCGACGGTAGACGCGCTTTGCTTTGCCTCACTCTGCGCCGCCGGTGGCGCCACCGACATCGCACAGCCACTTACGGCCAGACAGGCCGCCACACTCCATCCACGCACACGCTGCATCCACACGCTCCCGTTACGGGCGGCGCACCGGATGGCGCCGCTGCCGCATCCTTGCATGCGGTGCACGCCGGTGCCAGTGCGGTCAGGGCGAAGCTGGCGGCGCGGGGAACAGCGTGCGCAGCGCCTGCAATGCGGCCGGGTGATAGATCGTGGCGTGGGTTTCTTCCGGCAGCGGCAGGTACTTCACCAGCGGCGACGGCGACGCCTGTTGCAGCAATGTAGCCAGCTGCGCCGTGGAACTGGCCAGTTCCGGTTGCCCACTGCTGGCCAGGAACACGCGTAGCTTTGCCTGCGTCACCGCCGGCAGCTGCATGGCTGCGCCGGCCAGCAAGCTGCCACGGTTCCACCACAGGCTGGGATCGAGCGCGATGTAGCTGTCGAACAGCGTCGGTTCCTGCAGCAGTGTTTCAACCACGAACAGGCCGGCCAACGATTCGCCGATCAACGCACGCTCGTCGGTGGTCGGGTAGCGCTGGCGCACCTGCGGCATCAGTTCATCGCGCAGGAAGGTGCGGTAGGCCGCCGAACCGCCGATGCGCGGCGCGATCTTCTGGTCCTGCGGGTCCTTGCTGGGGCCGGTCATGTCGCGGCGGCGCTCGGTGTTCTCGATGCCAACCAGCAAGAACGGACGCATGCTGCCGTTGCCGCTCAACACCTGCACCAGCCCCGCCACATGCAGGAAATCCTCGCCGATGCCGCCATCGGGCATGTAGAGCACCGGCAGCGGCGTATTCGGGTCCAGCCCCCAGGGCTGCGGGCGGTAGACATTGATGCGGCGGGTCTCGCCCAGCGCCTTCGATTGCACGGTGAAGGTCTCGCCGATGACGAGCGGCGCGGCCGGCGTTGTCTGCGCGGACGGCGCGGGTTCGGCGGCCATCAGTGGCGCGGCGGAGACGGCGGACAACAACAGCGACAGCACGATGGGGCGCATGGGAGAACCCGTCCTGGGAAAGAGGCCGAGCATAGCGCGAGGTCGCTGTACATCCACGCCAAGCGTGGATGGATCACTGTAGAGCCGAGCCCACGCTCGGCTTGGCCCTGACGCGAACTGCAGCCGAGCATGGCTCGGCTCTACAACACCTCGCCCCGGCGCAGACGCCAACATCTCGGTCGTCGCAAATGCACCGATTTTCGAGGGTACGACTCGCAGGCCTTGCCACCGCTGCAGGCGAAAGTCACGCCCATTTTCCACGCGACACATCACGGCATGGTCGCCGCCACCCGCTGTTCTCGACAACTTCCAACGCGATAAACCGGGCGTAAGCATCAACACGTCGCGTGCTGTCGCTTGCCGCATCAGATTCGCCTGCACCACCATCGTCGCGCGCCTTGGTTCCGCATTTCTCTTCGGAGAATCCTCATTGAAATCCAAGCGCGTGCGTGAACACCATGCAGCGCCACCGACAACGGGTGGCACCGGGCCTGCAAGCTCGTAATGACATTCACGCTGTTGTTTGCGCTCACCGGCCGACGCCGTCTTTGGACGGTGCCGGCGGGTGATCCGTCGGCCGTTATGGCGGGCGGTGCGTGGGGGTTTTCGGACCCGCCGGTTACTGCGTGATGTCATTCCGGCTTGCAGCCACGCATCGCCCGCCACCCGCTCTGCGCGGTGGCACGTCCACGCAAGAGCCGAGGAAGCCGAGATGACCGAACGTCCGCCCTATGCTTCACACGCCACCGGCATCGATGATGACGACGACAACCCATCGCCCGAACTGAGCACCTTCCTGGGCTGCCTGAAACGCATCCGCGCGGGTGAAGGTGCCGATGGTCTGCCCTGGCCTGAGGCCGACGTTTCCCCAGGGCGTGGGGTTGCCCTGTCGCGGGTGGAGCGGGCGGCCATCGGCATGCTCACCGTGGCGGAAATGCTGCACGCCGCCGACCGCTGCCGGGAAATGGCCACGCCGGACCGGCATCTGGACGCCGGGGTGGTGGAAGGGCTGTTCTTCGCCTGCCGCAGCCTGGCGGAACTGGTGTGCCGGGATGTGCGGGCCGAGTAGCCCGCTGCCGCAAAGCGGTCCATACTCGAGCCGGACCTGTCCATCGTCATGTTCAAACCTACAAGGAGGTACGCATGTTGAATGCAATGATCGTCGTCGCACTGGCCGCAGGCCCAACCGCATCCGCACCGTATGGCGACTGCCTGCTCGCTAACCTCCAGCCCGGGCTGTCCGACCGTGCGGTGCAACTGGTGCAGCAGGCCTGCGCCGCGAAACATCCCGACAGCTTCGCTGCATCAGCTGAACTGGAGCGCAGATACAGCATCCAACGGCTGGCGCAGTTCGATGCGGATCGTGCCACGGCGGAGCGGGCCGCGAACGCCGCCGCCCGCGCTGCGAATGTGGCTGCCACCGTGGCGGCGGAACGCGAGGCAGCAGAGGCCAAGGCTGCGACGGCGAAGTAGCCTCCACAGGAGGTGGGGAACGCACCCATTGATCGCTGTCCAAGGAAAGGAATTCCCATGCAGATGACGTCGCTTGCTTTCGGCATCGCGTTGTTGACGAGTGTGTCTGTCGGCCCGGCACTGGCCGTTGCCGAGGCCACACCCGTGAAGGCGCGCACCACCGTGGAATCGCGGACGACCTGGCCAGCAGGCTCCGTCGAGGCCGCGTCCATTCTGGCGTGGGTCAAGGCACGGTCTCCCGGATACGCGCCCGTCACCTCTGGGGGAGAGATTTCGATTGTCCGCAGGCAGATTGAGCCGCAGCCGCTGACTCGAACATCCAGCGGCTCAACTGTGGAGCTGCCCGCCTCAGGGCGGCAGGGCGAGGCGATCACGATCACGAATCGCCAGGCAGATGGCTCCATCGAAACCTGGGCCCATACAGGGATCGACAGCGGGTGGATGCTGGTTGAGTATCACTTCAAGCGCGGCTTCAGCCCCGAGAGCATGAACTAGTCCAGTTCCGCTTTGCACTCCTGTACGGCCCTGGAATGCTCCGCGATCTGCGTCGGATTTTCGTCCAGCATCTCCGCTCCATGCCGCACATGCATCAAAACAGGCCGCCGCAGCGTTGACTGCGCGGTGCTAGGATTCAAGCCACCAGTCCAGGGTCCAACCGTATGAGCAGCTTCAGCTTCTGGCATTGGATGATCGTGCTTGCGGCCGTGCTGATCCCGGCCGGGATCGCCGCTGTCCTTGCCTATGTGCTGTTCCGAAGCCAGAAAGTGAAGTCGTGAGCGACACGCAATCGTCAGCCCCATGCAACGTCTGCGCGCAGCCGCAGAATGGGGCGCAGATGGAGAATGAAGCGCGTTGCCCTTGGCCTTGAGGCGGAGGACGATCCAAAGAAAAGGCGCCCCGAAGGACGCCTAAGTCTCTGAGTGCAATGGTGGGCCGTGTAGGATTCGAACCTACGACCAAAAGATTAAAAGTCACGAGACAACCCGATATCTTTCAAGCCATTACGCTTATCTCCGTTCCGCATACGCGATCAAAACTATCACTTCAAAGCCTTGTGCAACAAAGGGTTAGGAAATTTTTCGGAACGGCCTTGGTCCGCTTAAACACCCTGCCGTAGCTGCTGCAGCGCCGCCCTAACCCGCGCCTTCTGAGGATCCCTCGCCCTGGGCTTGGTCTCTGCCGGCGGCTTGCGCGGCTCCAGCGCTTCCTTGATCCGTGTCAGATCCAGCGCGCCAGACTCAGCGAGGCGCCGCGCCTGTTGCTGCTGCGCACGCGTTGGCGGCAGGCCGGACAGTGGCGGCGGCAGCCGGATCGGGGTGCTGTCCGTCAGCCGGGCGACGGCCTCGCGCAGGGGAAGGTCGGGATGTAGCCTGGCCGCGCACCAGCGCTCGGAATACCGTTTCGCCTGCCGGACGCTCGCCGCGCGCACTTTCTTCACTTGCCACATCTTCTGGCCTTCCATCCACAGGCGCACGCCGGCACCACCATCGGAAGCAGCGCTGGCTGTCTCTCGGCCGTTTTACCAGAGCGCCCAGCACTCACCGGTCTGGACCCAGCCAGAGGGCATCGGGGCACCAAGAGATACGCCTCGACCCGCAATACTGAACGAATAATAAATATCCGCAAAGGGTGACCTGGGGGAATCCATGCTTAACAACGTTCTATTAGGTGAAAGTGGCATGGGTTCTCCGCCTTCAGCGCAATAGCTCGGTAAATCGAAAAAATCCTGCCGGCGGAGATGACCACCTAGTTCCATTTGACGAAACTGCCCAGAGCCCGCATGAAGAAATCCACAGCAATAGCCCTCGCTGCTTTCACAATTGCTTGCCTCAGCGCAATAGCTGCTCTGCATTTCTCTGGTGACGATCAGAGAACGCTCAAGACCGATGAAACACGCATCCCTCTCCGCAACAACAATGAGGCCGCACCGAAGTCTTGGCCCAACATCGAAAGATTGGTGAGTGAGCGAAAGATATCAGCTCATGCAGCAAGACCCGAAATGGGTAGAGCATTCTCAATCAACCGAAGCGGACCGATGCGCCCCTCAGGGAACGCCCTCGATTATGCAGAAAGTCTGTTTCAAGCAGCGCAATCGGGCGACGCCGTAGCATCGTACGACATTTTCCTGGCGACGTTAGATTGCAGCAATCAACTCCGAAATGTCGGAAAATCCTATCAAGAAATCGACGCCGGAGAAAAATCAACACCCATGAAAAACACTGCAGCAGAAGACAGAAAAAGCCTACTCGAATGCGAGGGATTACTCACGAGCGACAAGTTTCAAAAGACGAACTGGCTGGAAAAAGCGGCCCAACAAGGATCGATCGAGGCGATGATCATGTACCCCATCAACCCAGACCATGTGCTAGGCGATCCGCAGGAGTACGCGATGAAACCAGAACTAGTTCAGAAATGGAAAGACGACTCTATAAACTATCTGAAGCTGGCCGCAGGACTAGGGAGCACCGACGCACTGTATAGCCTTTCAGACATATACGAAAACGGAGTCATTGCACCCGCGGACCCCGTAGAGGCCTACGCATACAGGCTTGCAGCAATAAAATCGACGAGGGCGGCAGACAGCCAAGTGGATCAAATAGAACTTGCCAAAAATCTTACGGACTCCCAACGAGAGCAAGCCAAGTCACGCAGCCAGCAAATCATAATTAACTGCTGCTCACACTAATACAACCAGAGCCTCTTGAATCATGGATAGAACCTCAAGAAGAAAAGTAAATGTCGCCATCCTTGCGACCCTCTCATCAGCAGCACTGATAGTTCTGGCCTACACCGCGTTCGCGTCACAACCCGCCCGATGGGGGCCGATCTCCTGCCATTACTGCACCATGCAGATGCCGTATGCTCACCCCGGAGTCGAATCTGTCCTTAAAAGGTTTGTAGCGGATCCATATCCAAATCAAATTTCTTTTTTCGCAAGGCAAGTCGAAATTGGCGACGTAATCACGGTGTGCTCCCAAACCGTGTGCATCGACTACCAACTAAATCAATCTCGGAAATTTGAAGGCATAAAGTCAAGACCTGTCGAGACGCTGAGTGACGCTGATAGCGTTGGCGGCGTTGGCTCCGGCAGTGGTCGTGGCAGTGGCCAGGGCGTAGGTAGAGGCGGCGGATCCGACATTGGCGGCGGTAGCTACGGCGGAGGTGGAAGAACGGGAACCGTAACAGTTGGCCCCGGCGGACCGGTTCCGAAGCTGCCCAAAGGCTCACAAGAAATTTAGTGCCAAGAAATTGCTGAGGCGGCTGTTTTTAGGCCGCCTTTCATCATCAATCAGAATATCCTTAACAACTTTTCCAGCTGACAAACAACCCCCTATGGAAATCGCCATTTTTTGCGCAGTAATCGCATTAACTGCTGGGCTCCTTGGTGCGACTCCCCGCAAGGCGTCCTTAATGGGTGCGATCATGGCGTTCGCCTCTGGTTTCATCGCATTTAGCGTTGAGAATGGATTCACGGATTGGTTCGGACTCTACCGCGTCTCGGTCTTCGCGCTGCTGTTCGCTCTGCCCGCTGCAATCATGTCATTCACTGTCGCCAAACTTAAGCGACAGGGTTGATCTTTGGAGAGCAGTTACACAGATCACCCGGCCCAGCCTCAGATACGTGACGGTGACCTGGGCGGAGTGGCACATGAAGCAATTCAATTACTTTCAGCTTCCGCAACGCGTGACCATGTAGACGTCTACCGGTAGCGCTTGGCCTTCACGCAAAGCCAACCCGCTCCAACTACAAGGACCGCCAGCATCCCCCACAGGAATGCGAGCGCCGCCCACCAAGCTAACGTGGGATCTGCGCCCCGTAGTACGAAGAATTTCGGAGTACTGGTGCCTTTGGCAATCAACGCTATTGCCCGTTATCACGGCTGCACATCAGCACGACGGCGGCCCCCTGTTCTCCGCCGCGTTCCAGCAGTCTCTGGTAGTGCTAACAGAACAGATTGCAGGCGGATAGACTCCGCCTTGATAGCTATGCAGCGAGCACGTAGGGCTCGACAAGGCGGACGAGCATATCCATCGCGGTGGCGTTGTCCTCTGCACCACGCTGGCTGAAACCGGTCCAATCGGCACGGACCATACCGCGCAGTTCTGCCGGCTCAACAGGTAGCCAGCGCATCGGCCAGAACGGAAGCCGTCGTTGACCAACTCTTCCTCGCTGTAACTCGACAATTCCGTGATGGCTGGTTGCGCCTAGAACCCTGGAATAGGCGACCGAAAGGCCATCCTCCGGTCCCTCCAAATACTGCATGAAGCGTTCGCCGTCGAAGAGGAGAACCCCCGTGACTCCTGCGTCACGGTTAAACCGAGCTGCATCGTCTACCACTTTGTCCAGCTTTCCGTTGGACAAGCCGAGCTTGTCACCAGCGAGCACGTCGCTCGCTTCGCTTACATATACAACCGCCCGAATGGGCATGCACACCGCCTTGGTGAGCAACAACCCTATCAGCCGCAATGGAACTTCCAGGTGAGATAAACGCGATCTGCGAAACGATTCAGTAAAACGTGATACTGAACGGGGATGCTCATCACATAGTGACGGCAACGATCAGGGCAGTATCGGCAAAAATGCTCGGTACACCGCAATGCCCGATACAGGACTTTTCTACATTCTCGCCCTTGATGCAACACGAGATTGCGACGGCAGCCTTGACCGCGTAAATGCCGTCAGCCTGCGTTGCAACCACTGCAAGCACATCACCCATACGAAGGTGCCGGAGCTGGAGACAATGCCAGGCGGCACTCTGCTCGCATGTGCGGGGTGCGGGGAAAGACAAGCCGTGAGTAACGCTCGGCTGGTGGAATGTGACCACATCCTAGGTGCTGGGAGTCCATCCCCCCAAGCCGCCTGATCTGCCAGGCCGCCGGCCTGTGTTCGTAGACGGGGCTGATTGTCATCGAAGACCCGGCACAGCGCGGGAAGCCGGCCGGGTCCGGATTGAGCCAGGCGTCCACGCGCTCTCTGCGTACTGCCCCGTCTCAAAGGACGGGGCAGTAAACAACTGCTCAGAACCGGTAACCCAGGCCCAGCTGCACGCCATTCTGCAGCTGGCCGTCGCGGCGCTCGCCCACATAGTCGACCATCACCGACAGCCGCTCGCTGGCCCGGCTGGTCACACCCAGGTTCCAGCTCAGCACCTGCTCGCCCACCGTCTGGCTGTTGCTGCCGAACACCAGATCCGGCGCCGCCGCAAAGCCGGTGCTGTAGCGGGCCTGCGTATCCCCCAGCTCCTTCTGCCACACCACCCGCGCCCGCGGGGTGATGCGCTCGCCGTTGTTGCCCTCGAAGGTCTTGAACAGCTGCAGGCCCGCACCGACCCGGATGCTCTCCAGGCTGCCGCCACGCCCGGCCAGCGCCGCCACGCCCTGCCCTTCGTTGAACCGCGTCGCGGAGGTGCGCGCATAGTCCACCACCGGCAGCAGCGGCTGGATCACCACGCCCTTGCCGCTGGTGAAGGAGAACGCATGTTCCACCCGCGCGGAGATCGCATCGTTGCTGTACTTCGCACGCAGCGGATCCTGCAGGCCCTCGATGCCGGCGATGCTGCGCCGGGTGTCGTGGCGCAGGTCGGTGTAGCGCACCGCCGCGGACAGATAACCGCGCGCGTAGATCGCGTCCAGGTAACCGCCCACATCCAGCGCACGCACGTCGCCGGTGAAGCTGGAGGCGCCACGGGCCTTGGTCGACATGTCCGCGGCCGCCACGCTCACGCCCAGGCCGACACGGTCATCGGCCAGGCGCGCATCGGCACCGACCACGATGCCGCCCACGGTATGGCTCATCCCGGCCACGCCGGCATCGGCATCGATGCGGCCATGGCTGGCGAAGCCACGTGCCCACAGACCGTGGCCACGCTGGCCATCACCGCTGGCCCCCGCACCTGCTGCCGTCGGCTCGACCAGATGCATTGCCAGCTGGTTGAACAGGGTGCCATGGCGCATGCCCGGCTGTGCCGACATCGACTGCGCGACCTGCGCGGCCAGGCCATCGGCATCGCCACCGGCACTGCGCATCGCCGCCTGATGCTGCTGGACCACGTTGCCGATGCTGCCCAGCAGGGCGTTGTCGGCCAGGCGCAGGGTGGCGTGCGCATCGCCACGCAGCGCACCGGCCTGCTGCGCGACCACGTCGCGGTCGGCAAACTGCAGTGCGCCCAGCAGCGGCTCCAGCACCGACGCCGGCTGCGACGCGGCCGTCCTCAATGCCTGGCCGAGGCCCGCGCCCGACGCCACGTTGGCGAACGGAGACACGTCATCGAAGGCCGGATTGGCGACCGCCCAGATGCCGTCGCCGGTCTGCACGATATTGAACGTGAGCAGCGAGTTCTCGCGCGGATGGAACCTGCGCTGTGCCGTGTCGGCACTGGTCAGATCGGCACTGTAGCCCGAGCCGTCCTGCCGCTCGGCACGGGTGAAGGCGACCTGTCCGGCCTGCAGCTGCGGCACGCTGGCATCGAACTCGCTCTCGCGGTCATTCAACAGCTTGCCGGTCAGCCGGCTACCTTCGGCGCTCCCGTAAATGCGTCCTTGCACCAGCGGGATAGAAAGATCCTGGCGGTAGTAGCCCGGTGCGATGTCCAGCGCGAGTTTGCCGACTGTGCCGCCGATCAGGAAGCCCGGTGCGGTCGCGACCGGGCCGTCCGCACACAGGGAGTATGTGCTGACGCTTTCGCAGCGATGCACCTCGAATGCCCCCAGCACAAGGCCTGCCTGACGCGTTTCCGGGGTGATGTCGAACAGCAGTCGGCCGGCATTGGAGTAGGCGAAGCTGACATAGCCGTTGACCGTCAACTGACCACCCTGAGGATGAAGATCGCCACCGGCCACCCTCACCCGCGTCACCTGTGGAACATTCCACGCAACGCCTGGCTCGCCGGGGAACGCTACGTAACCGGTCGCAGCGATCGTCCCATGACCCTCCAGCCGGGCGCCGGCGTCCAGCGTGGCGACCGCAGTTCTCAGCGTCCCTCCCGCCAGAGCGACCCGGCCACTGCGCTTGACCAGCACTGCGTCCTTGTTGTCCAGCTCGCCACCGGCGCCAATACCGAACATGCCCGACACGGTCGTATCCTCAGCTTTCAGTTGCCCCCCCTGCAGCGTGACGGAACCCTCGCTTCCGACAATGGTGTATAGCGTCACCAGACGGCCACCGGCGGTCACATCCACTTTTCCCTTTTCCGCCCAGAGGATCTCCGCACCGCTGGACGTATCCGCCAGCCACGATCCCCCGCGCTCAAGTCGGATCATGCCAAATGCATCGCCCGAGGCGATCTTCGCCGCGTCGAACGGGGCTGGCGCCCCTTCAGCGCCCGCACCATAGCCCGCGGCGTACTCGTATTGCGCCGCGTAGAAGTAAGGATTCAGGTCGCCGTGCACGCTATCGGCGACGCGCAAATAGTCGGCGGAAAGATCGACACGCTCTTCGCTGGTGATGATCCGGTCGCTGTAGATGTCCACACCGTCGTACACGGTGCAGTTGTCCTCGGTCGGGCAGAACTGGGCGGGCTTTCCGGTCCTTGGATCGAAGTAGGTGAGGAACGAACCGAACGGCACCTGCATTCCATTGATGGCGCCCACAACACGAGCGATGGCCTCTGGCGGCGCATTGCCCTGCATCATCTTCGCGTAGTGATCATCCGAGACCTGCTGGGGGATCGGGACGACTTTTCCGCCGGCCGTGCTCCCATGGATCATGAAGATGTTTTCGGGATAGCTAGGATCGATCTCGGGCAGATCGTAATTGGCGATGCGTCGTTCAGCACCACCGATGAAGCTGGTGCCGCAGGCGGAGATGCACTTACCCTGGAATACAGCAGTGATCCCGCGCAGGCGCAGTAGCTCCCCGGTTCCTCGTCCTGCAGCTGCATCGCCGCCGGGGCTGTTGCGGAAGACCACCTGCGTGATGGTCCTGCCATTACTGGCTGCGGCATCGAGAATCCTTCGCAGCCTGATGTGGTCCTGGTAGTTGACACCACCTGTCGCGATGATGCGATCTCCATTGATATGGAAGGTGTAGGCCGACGCGAGGGAGGGCAACAGCGCCCCCGTCAGCGCAAGACAGACAGCTGCATGCAGCGGGCTCAGCTGACGGAACGCAGGCAAGCGGAAATTACCTTTCATTTGGACTATTCCTGGAGGTGACAGAGACGCCGACACATGCTCGCGGCAGTCGGTGGGCTGGGCATACTGGCCAACACGACCTGTGTACTAACGTCGAAGGGGGGGCTCCCCCCCCAGCCAGGCAAATCCAAACGTTACCTCGCCGCATTGCGTCGAACGACAGACTTCCTGCCGTAGCCCCCTCTCGGCAGGAAGATTTCCCCACACGCCCCCGCTGCCCCTCAAACAGAGCCGCATGCGGTCGCCATTCTGTGCATCAGCGGAAAACTGGGACGTCATTGAAACCCCTCTGTCCCGCGCGCGCGAGCGAGGCGTGGCCGGAAGGATGCGGCGGGTCGTCGTATAACCGGCGAACGCGGCCGGCAGCTGCCTGAATCGTTCGGGTTGAGTGCTGGCGCTACTCCCGCGCCCCTGGATTGAGCTGCCATCGGCCCCGGACCCGGAGGTGCGGCCGATTCCCCGTCTACTTGAACCGCACGACCCCGGCCCCTCTTTCGAATGCGCGCTGGCCGTCATCCTGCCGGCAAACCGACCCGCCTTCACGGGGCATCCACAATCTTTTACGGTTCATTTAAAGTGACTTCTATCACACTTTTTAAGTCTAATGAAGTGCCTTCAGTTACTGTTAAGGGACTGGGGGTGTCGACGGCGTCGCGGCGTTAGTTACTTCGTAACACTACTCACCGCCGAGGACGTTTGAAGATGACACGCTCGCTCTACGCTCGCCAGTCGCTCCACCCGCTTGCCACACACTTGGCGATCGCAATCGCCGCTTCGTTGCCGTTGACAGTGTCAGCACAGTCCGTTGCCAGTGAGCCACTGGATGCGCTCATGCAACAGCGATCATTGCAGACAGCTTGGGCCCGCTCGACGGCGCCCGAAGCAGGAATCCAGCCAAGCGCGCCCCTCCCACCCTCTCACGCATCAGACAGTTCCAGTATGGGAGCTGCGGGCAATCCAGATAGCTGGAAGACCGACGAGTTCAACTCGGACTGGGGCTTGGGGGCAATGAATGCGCAGTATGCGTACGCGAGGGGGCTAAGCGCCGCTGGCATCCGGTTGGGAGTGTTCGACAGCGGGACCGGCTTGGATCACCCAGAATTCGGCGGCAAGGATCATCGCAGCATCACCATTGCTGATCTATTGGCCGATGGCAGTCGGTGCACGAACAGGACTGCATTGACGGGCCCGGATGCTTGCTTCTCCAGCGCTGGTGATGAGGTCCAGGTTAAGCGCTATAAGCTTGATCCAAAGATGCCCAAGAGAATTGCTGATCTGTTACTAAGTGACCCACAGCTGAGCGAGTTTCTGCGGAACGCATCCTATGACGATCACGGCACCCATGTGGGTGGCACCATCGCTGCCAATCGTGATGGCGTAGGCATGCATGGTGTGGGATTCGGTGCAGATCTGACCGTCGCCAAGTTGTTCTTTAACAGCGTCACCGAGATCTATCTCAACGGGTTCAGTATTGGTGAGCGGGTTAAGAGCACGGGGCCAGAGAATTCAGCGCTTGTCGATCTATACGATCAGATGAACACTGAGGGCGTGCGTGCGATCAATCACAGCTGGGGTTTGGCCACGGAGCCGGAGTCAGCAGCTGAATTGGATAACCGATACAGCGATCCCGAATGGCTTGAGAGACTCTCGATCTTCGCGGATGGCGCGCAAGCCAAGGGCATGATTCAAGTCTGGGCGGCAGGGAATACTGATGAAGTCATCCCTACACCCGAGGAGAGCCCCATTGCCGGCATTTATGCGACGCTTCCTCGAGCGCTCCCTGATATCGAGAAATACTGGCTGAGTGTAGTCAACGTCGACGACAAGAACAGGGGCAATGATGAGAAGAAGGATGAATATGAATTTGTATTGAGCAACAGATCAAACAAATGTGGTCTGAGTGCCAATTGGTGCATCGCCGCTCCCGGCACAGATATCAACTCAACGACCTACGATCCCTCTGCCCCGCCAACAGCAGATATTCGCACCGATGCGGACGGCAACGTCTGGCTCGATGTAACTCAGCGCGTGCCGAGGCACGGCTACGGTCTGAAGAGTGGAACGTCCATGGCGGCCCCGCACATCACCGGCGCTCTCGGGCTGCTGTTTGAGCGCTTCCCCTACCTGGACAACGCACAGGTCCGCGACGTGCTGCTGACCACCGCCCGCGATCTGGGCGATCCGGGCATCGATGAGATCTACGGCTGGGGCATGGTCGACCTGCGCAAGGCCATCGAAGGCTTCGGCTCGCTGCGCGTGGACACCGATGTG
>NZ_JBRRET010000049.1:0-21236 GCF_056760435.1 Stenotrophomonas sp. STEN008
CCACCCGGGGGCGGGGCCCCCCCCCGCCCCCGCCCGGCGGGGGGCGGCGGGGGGGTGCCCATCGGGGGGGGGGGGGTTTTTTGGGGGGGGGGGGGCCGCCCCCCCCCCCCCCGGTAGCGCCGGGCCACGCCCGGCGTTTCCGTGAGGGGTTCCATCGCGGCTTTCCCGCACTTCGTCGCAGGCCGCTTGTCTGCCCGGCAGGCCGCCCTATGCTCGGCTTACCCCTTTCACCAAGGCGCCGCCGTGTTCGCCAGCCTCACTCTCATTTTCCGTCATCTGTTGGCCTGGGCCGCGGCGCTGGTCGTGGCCGGCATGGTCTGGAGCGGCATCTTCAGCGGCATGAACGATGGCCCGGGCTGGATCTTCGGCCTGCTGGCGATGTTCCTGATGATTACCGCGCTGGGCAGTGCGATCAGCCATGTGCGCCGGGTCTGGCTGGTGGCCGGGCGCCTGGACGCGAGCACGCTGTCCGGGCGCCAGCGTCGGCAGGTGGAACTGCCGATGGATGCCGGCCAGGCCTTTGCCGTGGTCGAGGCGGCCGTGGCCGAGCTGCCCCGGGTGGAGGACGTGGAAAGCGCGGCCGGCAGCCTGCAGGTGCGCGCCTACGTGCGCCGCGTCGACCCCTGGAACGGCCGCCAGCCCTCGCGCTGGAACCTGCCCGCGCGGCTGGCGATCAAGCGCAACGGTGTGCTGGCCACGGTCACGCCCGGGCAGGGCACCAGTACCGTCACCCTGCTGTTCGAGCCCGATGCGGGCTGGTGGGCCGATCTGCTGGCGCTGGACGAAGGCAGCAACTACGAGAATGCCGAAGCGGTCACCCGTGCGATCAGCCGTCGGGTGGCCGACCAGCGCCGCACCGAGCAGGCCGCCGCGGAGCAGACCCAGGTGGAAAAGGAGCTGTCGGTGGCGCGCCTGAACCTGCTGCACGCGCAGGTCGAGCCGCACTTCCTGTACAACACGCTGGCCAATGCCCAAGTGCTGACCCGCACCGATCCGGCGCGGGCCGAGCAGATGCTGGGACACCTGATCCAGTACCTGCGCAGTTCGTTGCCGCAGGTGGACGAATCGATGTCGACCCTCGGCGTGGAGCTGGAGCGTACCCGCGCGTACCTGGAGATCCTGCGGATCCGCATGGGCGCAAGGCTCGCGGTGGAGGTGCAGGTGCCGCCGGAACTGCATGCGGTGAAGCTGCCGGCGATGGCGCTGCAGACGCTGGTCGAGAACGCGATCAAGCACGGCCTGGAGCCCAAGCCCGGAGGTGGAACGATCTGGATCCTGGCGCGCGGCTTCGACGACCACGTGACGGTGACCGTGGCCGATGATGGGCTCGGTTTCAGCCAAGGCACCACCAGTGGCACCGGCATCGGCCTGAAGAACCTGCGCGAGCGGCTGCGCCTGACCTGCGGCGAGCAGTCCGGCGTAGCGATCGTCGCCAATTTCCCCAGCGGCGTTGCTGCGACCATGACATTGCCGCCATCCAGCAAGGAGCGCAGCCATGCCGCTTGAAGCCCTGATTGCCGAGGACGAGGAACTGCTGCGGCAGTCGCTGGTGGACCAGCTGCGCCGGCTGTGGCCGGAGCTGAAGCTGGTGGCCGAGTGCGAAGACGGCGCCAGTGCACTGGAGCAGCTGGCCGAGAAGCAGCCGGACATCGCGTTCCTCGACATCCGCATGCCGGGCATCACCGGCATCGAGGTCGCGCGTGCACTGTCCGAGCTCAGCCCGCGCACGCAGGTGGTGTTCGTCACCGCCTACGACCAGTACGCCATCGATGCCTTCGAACAGGGTGCGATGGACTACCTGCTCAAGCCGGTCAGCGATGAGCGCCTGCTGGCCACGCGCGAGCGCATCCTGGCGCGGTTGCCCTCCACGCGCCACGATGATGCGGTGCTGGAACGCCTGCTGCAGCGTCTGGGACCGGGACAGAACGATGACCGCCCGCCGCTGGCGTGGATCACCGCCAGCAATGGCCGCGAGACCCAGCTGATCATGCTGGAGGACGTGGTCTACTTCCGCGCGGACAACAAGTACACCACCGTGATCACCGCCGCCGGCGAGAGCCTGCTGCGCACCCCGCTGCGCGAACTGCTGGAAGTGCTCGATCCGCAGCACTTCCGCCAGATCCACCGCTCGACCATCGTCAACATGAAATCGGTCGCTGCGGTCAGCCGCGACGATACCGGGCGCGGTGTGCTGCGCCTGCGCCAGCGGCCGGAAACGCTGGTGGTCAGCCAGCCCTTCATGAGCCTGTTCCGCGGCATGTAGCCGCGACGTTGCATCTGCCCCGAGGAATGACCATGCCCCGTCTGCTGCTTGTGTGTGCTGTGCTGCTGGCACTGGCCGGCTGCGAAAAATCCAGCAATTCCTCGATTACCCGCGCGCGCGCCAACGGCGTGGACACGCTGTACAGCAAGGGCACCGTCGTCGATGGTCAGGCGCGGTTCCAATGCATCGCCAGCAGCAGTGGCAGGTGCCACTATCTCGTGCTGGCCCCGGCCTGCAGCACCGAGGCCACCTGCGCCACGCCGCCCCTGCGGCGTTTTTCGGTGGCCGTAGGCCAAACCGAAACCATGCGAGGCCTGCCCGAGGGCTTCCACCAATGCGTCAGCCAGGACCCGATAGAACAATGCCACCGTGAGTGATCACGGTGGCATTGTGGACCCCCCCGTTTTCCGCAAGGGTCAGTAGGCAGGCTGCAGCGTCAGTTCGTGATGGTGTTCGGTTTCGCCTACATGGTTCAGCCGCCCGACCAGTTCGGAGTGCTGCTTCATCCGTCCGATCTCGGTCATGATGCGGATGTCCTCATGGCGCAGCTCGCGCCTGGCGGTGACCGCCTGCTTGTAGTCCAGCACTTCCGGGTAGTGCTCGGCCAGGTCCAGCGCCTCGGCCACATGCTCGACGCTGTCGGCCTTGGAACTGATGCGGGCCCGGCTGTTGAAGGCTTTCATCCAGCGCTCGAAGCCGGCCTGCTGATCGAACATGTTGGCCATGAACCAGATCACGAACAGGATCGAGACCCATGAGCCGAACACGATCACCACGCGGGTGAAGGTGATATGGAAGTCGTCACGCCACAGGTAGTTGGCGATCAGGCCCAGAATCACCAGCGACGCCGCCTGCCAGCCGATGATGGAGGCGATCAGCCACTGGCACTTGGCCTGGGCCAGCACCGCCACTTCATCGCGGATCTGCTGCTCGCTGAGATTGCGCCAGTGCGCGACCTGTTTGTCGAACGGGCTGCTGTAGAGCTCGTTGTCGCGAAGCAGAATTCCCAAACCCTTGAACAAAGCAATCATGGCTGGCTCCTTGTGGAACGTGCGTCGATCAGCGTTGGACGGTGTGGCGGGTTCAGTTCTAGCACTTCCAGCGAGCGGTGCAATGGGCGGAACGCCAAGCGGCGTAAGGGTCTTGTCCGGCCGGGTGAAGTTTTGTGCGATGCAGCACAGTGCCCGCACCCTGCGACAGGATGTCGCAGGGTGAAACGTGCTGCGGACGCACATGAAACCGGGGATGAGCAGGGATCCCGGCAATCGGCCTCGTCTTCGGCCTGAATCGGCACCGACCGCGCAGCCTGCCAGGCCCGGTGCGGATGAAAACGGGCGCCTCGCGGCGCCCGTTTCCCTCATCTCACCAGACTTTGACCCGCTTGTCGGGGGCCAGGTACAGCTTCTGGCCCTCCTTCACCTCGAACGCCGGGTACCAGGCGTCGATGTTGCGCACGGTGAGCGCGCGGAACTGGCCCGGCGCGTGCACGTCGGTCAGCAGCGAATTGCGCAGCGCCTGCTCGCGGCTCTTGCTGCGCCATGCCTGGGCGAAGCCGAGGAAGAAGCGCTGGTCCGGGGTGAAGCCTTCCAGGGTCTGGCCCGGCTTGCCCTGCAGCGACAGCTGGTAGGCGTCGTACGCCGTTCCCAGACCGGCGACGTCGGCGATGTTCTCGCCCAGCGTCAGCTTGCCGTTGACGTGCACGCCGGGGAACGGCTCGTAACTGCTGAACTGGGCCGCGAGCGCGTCGCCGGCGGCGTTGAACTGCTTCAGGTCCTCGGCGGTCCACCAGTTGTGCAGCTTGCCGGTCTCGTCGAACAGCGCGCCGGCATTGTCGAACCCGTGGCTGATCTCATGGCCGATCACCGCACCGATCGCACCGTAGTTCACCGCATCATCGGCGGCCCCATCGAAGAACGGCGGCTGCAGGATCGCGGCCGGGAACACCAGGCGGTTCTCCAGCGGCACGTTCATCGCGTTGATGGTCTGCGGCAGCATCGCCCACTCACCGTGGTCGACCGGCTTGCCCAGCTTGGCGATGTTGCGCTGATACTCGAACAGCTCGGCCCGCTGTGCATTGCCCAGCGGGTCGTCGCGGCGGATTTCCAGACCGCTGTAATCGCGCCATTTTTCCGGATACCCCATGCCCACGGTCAGGCCGGCCACCTTTGCCTTGGCGCTGGCCTTGGTCTGCGGCGACATCCACGACAGCGCGTCGATGCGCCTGGCGAACGCGGCGATGATGTTCTTCGCCATTTCGTCCGCGCGCTCCTTGGTCCTGGCGTCGAAGTGCTTCTCGACATAGCGCTTGCCGATGGCCTCACCGACGGCGTGGTTGGCATCATCCACCGCGCGCTTCCAGCGATCGCTCTGCTGCGGCGTGCCGCTCAGCGCGGTGCCGTGGAAGGCGAAGCGGGCATCGGCGAACTTCTTCGGCAGGTACGCCGCGGCGCGATCCAGCGCATGGAAGGCCAGGTAATCCTTCCAGACCTCCAGCGGCTCGGTGGCCACCAGCCTGGACAGCCCGGCCACCGCCCTGGGCTGCCAGACGATGAAGTCCTGCTGCTTGCCCAGTGCAGCGGCATCGAGGAAGGCGGTCCAGTCCATGCCCGGGGCCTTGGCGTTGAAGTCAGCCTGGGTCCAGGGGTTGGCACCCTTGGTCACGTCGTTGGTTTCTTCCTGGGTGGCGTGCGCCTGCGCGATCTTCGTTTCCAGCGCAACGATGCGCTGCGCCTTGCCGGCCGGGTCGGCGCTGCCGGCCAGCTGCAGGAGCTGCGCGATATAGGCCTGGTACTGCTTGCGCAGTTCGGCCATGCGGCCGTCGCCCAGATAGAAGTCGCGGTCGGGCATGCCAAGTCCGCCCTGCACCAGATACGGCGCGGTGCGGTCCGGCTGCAGCAGATCGACCGAGACCCACAGGCCGAACAGGCGGTCGGTGTAGAAGTTGGTGGCATTGAGCAGGTCGACATCGGCGCGCATGTCGCCGCCCAGCGCGCGGGCCAGGCCGGCCTTGTCAGTGATCGCATCGATCGCCTTCAGCTGCGGCTGCACCGGCGCGATACCGCGCTGCTCGATGCCGGCCTCATCCATGAAGGCGGCGTAGTAATCGCCGATCAGCTTGTCCTCGCCGCTGGCCTGGGCATTGCCGGCAGCGCCTTCGAGGATGGCGCGGGTGTCGGCCTGGGTCTTCTCCGCGATGACGTTGAAGCTGCCGAAGCGCGAGCGGTCGGCGGGGATCTGGGTGTTCTTCACCCAGGTGCCATTGGCGAAGCCGAAGAAATCGTCGCCGGCGGCGATGCTGCGATCCATGCCGCTGGCATCGAAGCCGAAGCTGCCCAGCATCGGCTTGGCGGCTGCGGGGGCGGATGCGGCCGGCGCGGCGGTACTGGCCGCCGGATCGGCGGCGCGGTCGCAGGCGGCCAGGGACAGGCTGGCAGCAATGGCCAGTGCCAGGGTGGGACGGCGCAGCTTGGACATGGACTTCTCTTGCGGCGGGAAAACGCCAAGTCTAATCCGCTCCGATGCGATGGGTCGCACCGTTGTGGCGCAAGGCTGTGCACGATCTGGCTGAACGCGGTGCGGCGATCTTCACGCCGTCACCGCCGTGGTGCATGCTGCATGCCGGACCCCTGCGCGGACGCAGGGCGGTGATCCGGCGTGGCGGGCCCGGCGGTCAAGAATGGCAGTCGCCGGCCGCTGAGGTCGGGGATGTGGAGGAATCGTTCGCGCATGAAGCCAGCCGACTGGACAGGGAACACCCACCGATGCCCGCGCTGAAACGCGCGTTGGCCCGGCCACTGCGCGCCATCACCTGGGGCGGGGTGGTGCTGGGCGTGCTGCTGGTGGCCGGTCTGGCGATGATGCTGGTCAATGACCACCATCGGCGGTTGGAAGCGGCGCAGCGGCAGAGCCGGGCACTGGCGGTCGGCAGCGAGCGCCTGCTGGCATTGCAGCTGCGCAATCTGGAGCGGGCGATGGGCGGCATTTCCGCCGACGCCGCCGAGCTGTTCCGGAGCGTGCCGGCACAGGCACCGCGGCTGCTCGATGCGGCCGTGGCCGGCGTGCTGCAACGGCACGCCGAGCTGCACAGCATCGTGGTGCTCGACAGCTACGGACGTGCGCTGACCGCGGGCCAGGGCGACCTGCAGCTGCCCCTGTGGACCGATCCGCAACGGCGCGGCCCTGGCAGTGCGCTGTACATCGGGCCGCCGCAGCGGGGCAGCGATGATGGCTGGGTGGTGCCGCTGGCGCTGCCGCTGGACGACGACCGCTGGCTGCTGGCGCGCCTGCGCTGCGGCGAACTGCAGCGCATCATCGGCGGGCTGGACGTGGGCCCGAACGGCCTGGTGTCGATCAGTGATGCCGAAGGCTATATGTTGGCGCGCGTGCCCGATCCGCATGGCACGGTCGGACACCGCTACGCGCTGCCCGGGCGCGATCTGCTCGGCAGGCAGGCGGTGATCGAACTGGGGAACATGCCCGGCGTGGTCGACGGCGTGCCGCGCATCACCACCATCAGTACGCTGGAACGCAACCCGCTGGCGGTGCAGGTGGGCCTGGCCGAAAAGGACGTGCTGGCGCCGTGGTGGCCCTACCTGCAGGCATCGGTGGCCATCGTGCTGGTCTATGTGGCCGTGCTGCTGGTGCTGTTGTTCGCCGTCCGGCGAACGATCCGCCGGCAGCAATCGATGGCCGAGGAACTGCAGGCCGGCAATGCGGAACTGCGGCTGGCCCACCAGGTCGGGCGGGTCTGCACCTGGTATGTCGATGAGGACGCTGCACTGCTGCGCTGGTCACCGCTGGCACGCGAGATCTTCGGCGTACAGACCGACGCGCTGCCGGTGGCCGATTTCTTTGCCCGGGTGCACCGCGATGATGCCGCACGGCTGCAGAAGGCGTTTGACCAGGCATTTGCCGGCAACGCGGTGATGGATGAGGTATTCCGCCTGGTGCTGCCGGGGGGTGCGGTGCGCTGGGTCGGCGCGCGGGGCCAGCGCGTGCCGGTGGCCGATCGCCAGCGGCGCATGATCGGCGCGCTCACCGATCTCAGCGAGCGGTATCAGGCCCGTGAACAGATGAACCAGGTCGAACGGCGCTTCCGCCTGCTGTTCGACCGCAATCCTGCGCCGTTCTGGGTGTTCGATCCGGACACGCTGCGCTTCATCGAGGTCAACGATGCGGCCGTGCGGCAGTACGGCTACAGCCGTGAGGAATTCCTCACCATGAGCATCCTCGATATCCGGCCGCGGGAAGGGTGGGACGAGGTCAAGGGAGCCATCGCGCGGGCGCGCGTGGGCGACCTTCCCGATGCTGCCGTGCGCCTGCACCGGCGCAAGGATGGCAGTGTGTTCGAAGTGCGCGCGCATTTGTCCCGGCTGGATTTCGATGGCCAGCCGGCCTGCCTGGTACTGGCCGAGGATGTCAGCGAGCGGATGGCCTATGAGCGCGACCTGGCTTACCAGGCGCGGCACAACCCGGCGACCGGGCTGCTCAACGTGCGCGCGCTGACCGAGCAGCTGGATGCCCAGGCGGAGGGCTATACCATCGCCTTCGTGCAGCTGCGTGGCCTGCAGCTGGTGGCCGACACGCTGGGCCGGGAGATCGGCGATGCGGTGCTGCAGTCGATGGCCTCGCGCCTGGCTGTGCTGGCGGCACGTTACGGCGCGCTGGCCTTCCAGCCGGCGGAAGATTTCGTGTTCGCCATCGGCGCCGCGCATGACACCCGGCGCGTACTCGACGATCTGCTGCAGATCGTGTCGGCACCGATGCGTGGCAAGGATTCGCTGCACCAGTTCGAGCCGCGCATCGGCGTGGCGGTGCACACGGCAGATGATGGCCACAGCGCCGAGCAGGTGATCGGCATGGCGGCACAGGCGGCGCACGCCGCGCGCGCCGAAGGGGATGTGGTGGCCTGGTTCGACGCTGCGGTGACCACGCGCCTGGCTGATCGCCTGCGCCTGGCCGGGCGCATCCATGCGGCGATCGACAGCGAGTTCCAGCTGTACTTCCAGCCGATCCGGCACGCCAGCGACGGCAGTCCGGCGGCACTGGAGGCATTGCTGCGCTGGCCGCAGGCCGATGGCAGCTTCATTCCTCCCAACGAGTTCATCCAGCTGTGCGAGGACACCGGCCTGATCCTGGCCCTGGGGCGCTGGGTGATCCGTGCGGCGGCCCAGGCGCAGCGGCGCCTGGTGGAGGCGGGTTGGGGCGATCTGCCGATCGCGGTGAACGTGTCGGCCGTGCAGTTCTTCAACAGCGACCTGGTGGCCGAGTTCACCCGTGCCCAGCAGGACTTCGGCCTGGCCCGCGGCGCGCTGCATGTGGAGCTGACCGAGAGCAGCCTGATGCGCAAGCCGGCGCAGGCGATGCAGACCATGCAGCGCCTGCACGAGCAGGGCATCTGCGTGTCGCTGGATGATTTCGGTACCGGCTACTCCAGCATGTCCTACCTGCAGCACCTGCCGCTGGACATCCTCAAGATCGACCGCAGCTTCGTCGCCGACGTGGAGACCAATCCGCGCAACGCATCGATCTGCAGGGCGTTGCTGTCGCTGGGCCACAGCATGGGCCTGACCATCATTGCCGAAGGCGTGGAAACGCCGGGGCAGCTCGACTGGCTGGCCGCGCACGGTTGCGACCAGGTGCAGGGCTACCTGCTGGGACGTCCGGCCCCTCTGGAGCGGATCATCGGCATGCTGGACGAGGTCGCTGTCTAGCCCATGTTGCGGCTCGCCGGGCACGGCCTTGCGCCCGCGTGTCACGGGTGTTGTCCGGTGGCGCGGTCAGATCCCGGCCTCCACCAGGTAATCGATGAAGCTGCGCACCTTCGGCGCGAGGTGGCTGCGACTGGTGTAGACGGCGAAGATGCCGATCGGCGCCGCTTCCCAGTCCGGCAGGATGCGCACCAGGCGGCCGTCGGCCAGCGCCTCCTGGAGCAGGAAATCCGGTTGCAGGATCACGCCCATGCCAGCAATGGCCGCCTCGCGCAGCACGTCGCCGTTGTTGGCGCGCAGCACGCTGTTCACCGTGACCTGGACGTCGCCTCCGGGGCCGTGCAGTGGCCACTGGTCGCCGCCGGCCCAGTAGCTGTAGCCCAGGCATGCGTGATCCTGCAGTGCCTGCGGCGTGGCCGGCGTGCCGTGCGCAGCCAGGTAGGAGGGCGCCGCGCACAGACTGATCCGCGATTCGCCCAGGCGACGCGCGATCAACGTGGGCCCGGGCTCGCGGGTGATGCGGATGGCCACGTCGTAGCCTTCTTCGACCATGTCCACCAGGCGGTCGGACAGGGCCAGGTCCAGTTCCACCTGCGGGAACCGCTCGCGGAAGCCGGCCAGCAGCGGGCCGAGACGGGCGATGCCCCAGCTGACCGGCGCATTGATGCGCAGCAGGCCGGACGGTTCCAGTGCCTGTGCGCCGATGCTGGCCTCCAGTGCGTCGAACTCCGCCAGCAGGCGCACGCACTGCGCGTAGTAGGCGGCGCCGGCACTGGTCGGGCTGACCCGGCGGGTGGTGCGGTGGAGCAGCCGCGTCGACAGGCGCTTCTCAAGCGCCGCAACCTGCCGGGTGACGCCGGCGGTGGACATATCCAGTGCCTGGGCGGCCGCACTGAAGCCATTGCGCTCGACCACGGCCACGAACACACGCATGGCGTCCAAAGTGTCCATTGTTGCGCCTTATGAAATAAATACGGTCGAATCATCGTATTTATCGGCATCGGTCGGCGCAATAAGCTGTGCTTCTTCCCTTTCGAGGCCCCGCCATGACGACCTCTGCTGCTTCCGCTCCCCCGCTGGCGCCCTATGGGGCGACGCTGCTACGCCTGGCCCTCGGCGTCCTGTTCCTGATCCATGGGCTGACCAAGCTGCTGGTGTTCACCCCGGCCGGCACCGCGGCGTTCTTCGAGTCGCTCGGTCTGCCGGGTGTGCTGGGTTACCTCACCCTCGCGGCAGAACTGGTGATTTCCGCAGCCCTGCTGCTCGGAATCTACGCGCGCTGGGTCGGGCTGGCCGGGGTGCCCCTGTTGCTGGGCACCATCGTCACCGTGCACGGCGCGAACGGCTTCGGCTTTGCCAATGCTGGCGGTGGCTGGGAGTACCCGGCCTTCTGGGCGCTGGCGCTGGTGGTGCTGTTCCTGGTCGGTGACGGCCGCTGGACCCTGCGTTCGCGTTGAGCGCTGGCTGATACTGCAAACGGAGAATTCCATGTCCCGCCTGCCTTCGCTGTACATCTCGCACGGCTCCCCGATGACTGCGCTGCAGCCGGGCGAGGTGGGCGTGCGCCTGGCCGAACTGGCCCGCGACCTGCCCACGCCGCGCGCCATCGTCATCGCCTCGGCCCACTGGCTGGGGCGGCAGCCGTTGGTCGGCGCCCACCCGCAACCGCCGACCCTCCATGACTTCGGCGGCTTCCCGCGCGCGCTGTTTGAACTGCAGTACCCGGCACCGGGCGATCCGGCGCTGGCCGAAGACATTGCCGGGCGCATCGCCGCGGCAGGCCTGCCGGTGGCCATCGATACCCAGCGTGGTCTCGACCACGGCGCCTGGGTGCCGCTGCGCCTGCTGCGTCCGCAGGCCGACATTCCCGTGGTGCCGGTATCGATCCAGCCGTTGCTGGGGCCTGCGCACCAGTTTGCGCTGGGCCGCGCGCTGGCACCTCTGCGCGAACAGGGCGTGCTGCTGGTCGGCTCGGGCAGCATCACCCACAACCTGCACGACTGGGGCGACTACCAGGACGGCAAGGAAGCGCCCTATGTGCGGCCGTTCATCGAGTGGGTGGAGCAGCGGCTGACGGCCGATGACCGCCCGGCGCTGTTGGACTACCGCCGGCAGGCACCGTTCGCCGAACGCGCCCATCCCACCGATGAACACCTGTTGCCGCTGTTCTTCGCGATGGGTGCGGCCGGTGACGACCGCTTCGGCGCACGTCGCATCGATGCCGGCGTCGATGGCGGCTTCCTGGCGATGGACATCTACCGCTTCGACGGGGCATGAGCCTGTGCTGACGCAGCGTCGCCGCGGTTGTCGCAGCCGTGGTCGCCTGTGGTAGTTTTTTCCGGGTTTCCGGCGCTGGCTTCATGCCCCCCGCGCGCCGCTTCCTGGAAGAAGCATGCATACCATTGAAGTCGTGCTGGCGATGCTGGTGGCGGTCGTCGCCAGCGGATACCTCGTCCGCGTCCTGCCGTTCTCACTGCCGCTGCCACTGGTGCAGATCGGTCTGGGCGCGGTCATTGCCGGCGTGTTCAACCGCGGCCATGCGCTCGAGCCGGAAGTGTTCTTCCTGCTGTTCCTGCCGCCCCTGCTGTTCCTTGACGGCTGGCGCATCCCCAAGCAGGGCCTGTTCCGCGACAAGGGCGCGATTCTCGAGCTGGCGTTCGGCCTGGTGGTGTTCACCGTCATCGGCGCCGGCCTGCTGATCCACTGGATGATCCCGGTGATGCCGCTGGCGGTGTGCTTCGCGCTGGCGGCGATTGTTTCGCCGACCGATCCGGTGGCCGTTGGAGCGATCGCCTCCAAGGCCCCCATTCCCAAGCGGCTGATGCACATCCTCGAGGGCGAATCACTGCTCAACGACGCCTCCGGTCTGGTCTGCTTCCGCTTCGCGGTGGCGGCGGTGATGACCGGTACCTTCTCGCTGGCCACCGCTTCGCTGACCTTCCTGTGGGTGGCGGTGGCGGGCCTGGCGGTGGGCGTGGCGGTGACGCTGGGCGTGTCGACCTTCCAGCGTTGGTTGTGGCGCCGTTTCGGTGAAGAGCCGGGTGCGGCGATGCTGGTCAACCTGCTGATCCCGTTCGCGGCCTACCTGCTGGCCGAAGAGATCAATGCCTCGGGCATCCTCGCGGCGGTCGCGGCCGGCATCTCGATGAGCTACGTGGAAATGACCGGCCGTGTTTCCGGCAGCATGCGCGTGCAGCGCGCGGGCGTGTGGAACATGCTGCAGTTCAGCTTCAACGGCATCATGTTCGTGCTGCTGGGCGAGCAGTTGCCGGGCATCGTCGAGCGTGCAACCACCACGATGAACGAGACCGGTCACCAGAGCGCGTGGTGGCTGCTGGTGTACGTGCTGGTGATCAATGCCAGCCTGATCGCCCTGCGCCTGCTGTGGGTGTGGCTGTCACTGCGCTGGAACCTGCTGCGTGCGCGTCGGCGTGGCCTGGAGCGGGGCGAGGCGCCGAACTGGCGCATCGTGGTGGCCACCTCGGTGGCGGGCGTGCGCGGTGCGATCACCCTGGCCGGCGTGCTGACGCTGCCACTGTTCCTGCCCGATGGCAGCCCGTTCCCCGCACGCGACCTGGTGATCTTCCTGGCTGCAGCGGTGATCCTGTTCTCGCTGGTCGGCGCCAGCGTGGCGCTGCCGCAGCTGCTGAAGGGCCTGCAGTTGCCGGCCGACTCCGGTGAGCGCAAGGAAGAGGATCTGGCCCGCCGGTTGTCTTCGAAGGCGGCGCTGGCCGGGGTGGAGCGCAAGCGGCAGCAGCTGGTGCTGAACCAGAACACCGAGAACGTGCAGTTGTACAACGACGCGGCCTCGCGGGTCAGCCTGCTGTACCAGCGGCACCTGGATCGCGAGAACCCGGACGTGGATCCGGAGAAGGTGAAGCGGATGGAGGAGGGCTATCGCCAGTTGCGCAGCGCCGGCCTCACTGCCGAGCGCGAGGAACTGTTCCGCCTCACCCGGCGCGGAGTGATCTCCGACGAGATCTCGAGGCGCTTGATCCGCAACCTGGATCTGCTGGAGTCGCGCAAGCGCGAGTGACCGGCCCTGTGCATCGGGGTCGGATCCCTTTCCCGCGGAAAGGGATCTGACCCCGGGCTCCGTCAGGCCGGCTTCTGGTCGAGGAAGTAGGCCTCGACCTTGCCTTTGACCTTGATCGTCATCGGGTTGCCGCGACGGTCACGGGCCTTGCCGGCCTGCACGCGGATCCAGCCTTCGCTGACCGAGTATTCCTCGACGTTGTCGCGCTCGACGTCGTTGAAGCGCACGCCGACGCCGCGCTCCAGCGCCTGCGCATCATGGAAGGGGCTGGCCGGATTGATCGCCAGGTGGTCGGGAGGGGTATCGCTCATCGCATCATTCACAGTGACGGCCACCAAGGCCGGCTTCAGCGATACAGGATAAACCGTAGAATGCCGGCCTGCCCCGAGGAGTTCCCGCCATGCCCGACAACAGCGACTACTTCGACTTCGAGGAGGACGTCCATGATTTCGATGAGGATGGCTTCGAAGCGCGGGTCTGGAACCTGCTGGTACTGATCAACCCGGGCGACGATGAGCTGGCGCTGCAGCAGTTCAACCGCTGGCGCGAGCTGCTGGCCGAAGCCGGCGAACCGCTGGAGGCAGACGCCGATTGGCTGCCGCCACTGCTGTCCGCGATCGGTTGGCAATCCGGCTTCGAGGTGGAGCGGGATGACCTGGAAACGCTGATATCGGCGGTGAACGAGCTGTCCGCGCGCTTCAACCTGCAGCTTGACTGGGGCGGCGACCTGGACGATGAGGATTTCACCGAAGACCTGGATGGCGTGCAGCTGATGTCCACCGCCTTCGACCGCCTGCGCGAGCACAACTACACGCTGTGGAGCGTGGATGCCGGCAGCGCGGGTTTCACCGGCTGGATGGCACTGACCCGTGACGATGACGCCATGCTGGCGCTGTGCTCGCTGCTGAACGTGGAAATCCGCCTGGGCAGCGACCCGTTCTGAGCGTCATCCCGGTTCGCCGGGCCATGCCAGGTGGGGGGCACTGCGGCCTACGGCCGGTACTGCGCCCGCGCGTTGGCGATCACCGCTTTCACCTGTGCGCGGTCGGTGTGCCGTGAAATCGCCACGGCACCCAGTGCGATCGCCTGTGCGCGCAGCTCGGTGGTGACGTCGTAGTGCGCGCCGCTGGCCTTGTTCTGGAAGGCCCGGCGGGGGATGCCGAGCTGCGCCGCCATGGCGTGCAGCTCGGCCAGGGTGTCGGCCATCAGATGCGCCCAGCGCTGGTCGCGCCAGGCATGCACTGCGTCATCAACGTAGACCGTCACCGCCGCGGCCGGATCAGGCCTGCGGCTTGCCGTCGGCGTCGGCGGCCGGAGCAGCCTCGGCGTCAGCGGTACCTTCGGCAGCGCTGGCTTCTTCGGCCACATCGCCTTCAGCGGTCTCGCCCTCAGCTTCCACGCCTTCGAACTCGGCGACCAGCGCGTCCAGGTACTCGTCGGCGGTCTGGCCCGCTTCGGCGGCCAGGGTATCCAGCAGCTTCTGCAGCAGTTCGGAATACTCCAGGCTGACCTTGCGGCCTTCCTTCTCCTGCACGTTGGCCAGGTGCTTGAGCATGGCCAGCATCGGCACCGGGTTCTCGGCATTGCCCATGGTCTGACCGCCGATGGCCAGCAGCCACTCGCGACCCTGCAGGCCGATGGCGGCGACCACCTGGCCGTCCTCGCTGGTCAGCACGGCGTGGTTCTGCACCTGCTGCTGGGCGTTCAGACGGAGGAACGGGCGCTTGGCCTGCTGCTTCTTGCGCTGGTCGCGCTTGGCCTTGGAAGACTTGGACATCGGGGGTGTCACCTGAAAACGGAAAGACCCCCATTGTACCGGGTGCGCCGGGCCATGCCCCTGGTGGGTGCGGACCTTGGTCCGCATGCTTTCCCGGATGTGCGGACCAAGGTCCGCACCCACCGTCTACTTTGCCTCACCCTGCGCCGCCTGTACGTCCGCGTCGATGACCGGCGCCGACAGACCCACCTGTGGACCGGCGCCGGCCAGCGCGGCCTGCTCGGCGGCGCGGGTCATCACCACGATGCTGATGCGGCGGTTGATCGGGTTCTGCGGGTCGGCCCGGTCGAACAGCACCGATGAGGACAGGCCGACCACGCGGGTAATCTTGCTGTCCTCCAGTCCGCCATCGATCAGGGCGCGGCGGGCCGCATTGGCGCGGTCGGCGCTCAGTTCCCAGTTGCCGTAGCCGCGGGCGGCGGTGTAGGCGGTGATGTCGGTGTGGCCGGTCAGGCTGATCCGGTTCGGCACGTGGTTCAGGTACTCGGCCAGCTCATGCAGGATCTGCTGCGTGTACGGCTTGAGCGTGGCACTGCCGAGGTCGAACATGGGCCGGTTCTGCTTGTCCACGATCTGGATGCGCAGGCCTTCCGGGGTCAGGTCCAGCAGCAGCTGGTCCTTGAACGGCTCCAGCGCCTGGCTGCGGCTGATCGCTTCCTGCAGTTCCTTCATCAGCTGTTCCAGCTGCTGCTTGTCGCGCTGCTGCTGGTCCACCGGGTGCGGCACGGCTTCCTGCTGGTTCTGGAAGGGATCGTTGCTGCTGCCACGCGAGATGTCGGCGGCGCCGCCGAGCTTGATCATCGACGTGCTGGCACCGCCCGGCCCGGCCATGCCCGGGGCCGGCGTGGCGCTCTGGCCACTGAGCGGGCTGGGGTTGCGGAAATACTCGGAAATGGCCGCACGATCGTTCTTGCTGGTGGTGGCCATCAGCCACAGCACCAGGAAGAAGGCCATCATCGCGGTCACGAAGTCGGCATAGGCCACCTTCCACGAGCCGCCATGGTGGGCGGCATGGCCGGCCTTCCTGACCTTGCGGACGATGACGGTGGGTTTGCTCTCGGCCATGGCTTACTTGACCGTCTTCAGGTGCTGCTCGAAATCGGAGAAGGCCGGGCGCACGTTCGACGGCAACGTCTTGCGGGCGAATTCCAGCGCGATCTTCGGGTTGTAACCGCGCAGGCAGGCCAGCAGTGCGGTCTTCACCGATTCGTAGATGCGGCTGTCCTGCTCGGCACGTGCTTCCATCGCCGCTGCCATCGGGCCGACGAACCCGTAACCGAGCAGGATGCCCAGGAAGGTGCCGACCAGCGCACCGGCGACATGGCCGCCGACCTCGACGATGTCGCCGCCGATCGAGCCCATGGTGATGACGATGCCCAGCACCGCCGCGACGATGCCGAAACCGGGCAATCCGTCGGCCACCTTGGTCAGCACCTGCGACGGGGCCATCGCTTCGGCGTGGTGCTTTTCCAGCTCCAGTTCGAGCAGCGGCTCCAGTTCATGCGGCTCGATGTTGCTGCCGATCATCAGGCGCAGGCAGTCGGTGATGAAATCGATCAGGTGGTGGTCGGCCTGCACCTTCGGATAGTTGCCGAACACGGCGCTCTCGGCCGGGCGTTCGACGTGGTCCTCCAGCGCCATGAAGCCTTCCCGGCGCGCCTTGTTGAGCAGTTCGTAGAGCAGGCTGAGGACGTCGATGTAGTCCTGCTGCTTGTAGCGCGGGCCCTTGAACACGCCGACGATGGCCTGCAGCGTCTGCTTGACCGTCTTGGCCGGGGTGCCGACCAGGAACGCACCCAGCGCGGCACCGCCGATGATGACCAGTTCGTAGGGCTGCCAGAGAGCCCCCAGGCGGCCGTGGGCACCGAGGTAGCCCCCGATCACGCTGATGATGACGACCAGGAATCCAACGATGATGAGCATGGGGCAACGCAGGGAGGGGGGATATCTCCTTGTCGGCCCACCCTGCGGATTTCTGAAGAGGGAATTCTGTGAAACCGGTCGGCGGGGTTGTCTCAGCCCGCCACGCCGCTTTCCGCACCGCCACGCTGCAACGGGTTGGGCCAGGCCTCGCCGTTGCCGGCAAACGAAAGTGAGACGGAGTTCAGGCAGTGGCGCTCATGGGTGGGCGGCGGCCCGTCCGGGAACACGTGGCCGAGGTGGCTGCCACAGCGGGCGCAGGTGATCTCGGTGCGGATCATGCCGTGGCTGGTATCGCGGATCTCACGCACGTGTGCCGCGTCGTAGGGGGCGAAGAAGCTCGGCCAACCGGTGCCGGAATCGAACTTGGTGCTGGAGCGGAACAGGGGCAGCCCACACAGCCGGCAGCAGTAGACACCCTCACGCTTGTTGTCCAGGAACACGCCACAGAACGGTGCTTCGGTGCCGTGCTGCAGCAGCACGCGGCGTTCTTCGCTGCTGAGGCCGGCGACCAGGGTGTCGGTCTGGGAGGCGGTAGGGGGCGTCAGGTCGAAGGCACTCATGCTGGCTCTCCGTGGGGTCGATGGCCTGGGGATGCCTGCAGACGTGGGGGTGTGACCGCCGTCTTGCAAGTGTGAGCTGCGTTCATGGGCGGCACACGGGCGCGGGCGCATGGTGGGGAGGATTCCTGCTGGAGCGTGCCATGAAGACCCTTTCCATCTGGGTGCTGTCGGCTCTGCTGCCCCTGTCGGCACAGGCCCAGGTGCCCACCACACCGCCGACCACCACCCGCAGCACCACCACCGTGGCGCCAGCGCCGGTGACGCCGCCCCCACAGCCGGCAAGACCGCAGCCGCAGGTCCTGCCGTCACCGCAGCCGACGCAGCCGATCAAGTCCACCGGCCCGGCGCAGGTGGTGCCGACGCCGGCGCCGAAGCTGCCGGACAAGGTCTATGACCGCAACGGGCGCATCGTTCCCGGCGTCAAGCCGGTCGGCCCGAACCGTGTGTTCGACTCCCGTACCGGCCGCTACTACGACAGTGTGCCGGCCGGCAGTGGCCAGCAGGTCAAGCCATAGGGCAGCCTGCCACCCGCGGCGGGCGGTGACCGCGCCGGCTGAACGCCTGAAAACACACTGCTGCCGCTCACGGCTTTTTCGCCTGTGATTAACCGCCGCAGGACCACCGTGGCCCTGCGCCGGCATCCCGCCGTCGCATGTCCTTCGTCCTTTGGATCGCGATCATGAAGAACCCGCAGAACCGTCATCCCGGCAAGGAAGCGCAGAGCCATAAGCCGCAACAGCAGCAACAGCAGCAGATGGACGCGCAGCGGCCGCAGAAGGGCGGCAAACAGCAGGAGACACGTCAGCAGCAGGGCTCGATGAAGCACCCGCAGCAGCGCTGACGCCCCTGGAACAGGGCCGGAACCCGCCGCGCGGGCTCTGGCCCTTCATTCGGGAATCGGCAGGCTGAGCGTCTCCTTGACCTCTTCCATGACGATGTAGCTCTTCGATTCGCGCACGTGCGGCAGGGTCAACAGGGTGCTGCCCAGCAGTTTGCGGTAGGAGGCCATCTCGCTGATCCGCGCCTTCAGCAGGTAGTCGAAGTCGCCCGACACCAGATGGCACTCGAGCACGTTGGGCAGCTTCAGCGCCGCGCGCCGGAACTCCTCGAAGATGTCGCCGGACTTGTAGGCCAGGCTGATCTCCACGAACACCAGCAGGCTGGCCTTCAGGGCCGTGGGATCGAGGTGGGCGTGATAGCCGGTGATCACGCCCTCGCGCTCCAGCCGGCGCACGCGCTCGGTGCACGGGGTGGTCGACAGGCCCACGCGCTCGCCCAGCTCGGTAAAGGAAATGCGGCCTTCGGCCTGGAGGATGCGCAGGATCCTGCGGTCGATCTTGTCCAGTTCACGGGGGCGGGCGGCCATGGGCGTCAACCTGGGGAAGTGAATCACGGGGAAACATCTTGCCCGCAGCGTGAAAAACAGGCAAATCGCCTATGAATGGAAGAATATACTTCCCCGATTATGGCCCTGGCGTGCTCAAACGCAGGGAATGATCGGGTTGGAGAATTTCCATGCGAGTCCTAGTTCTCGGCAGCGGCGTGATCGGCACCACCAGTGCCTGGTACCTGCGACAGGCCGGGTTTGATGTCACGGTCGTCGACCGCCAGCCCGGCCCCGCGCTGGAGACCAGTTTCGCCAATGCCGGCCAGCTGTCATTCGGCTACACCTCGCCCTGGGCCGCGCCCGGCGTGCCGAAGAAGGCGATCGGCTGGCTGTTCGAGAAGCATGCACCGCTGGCGATCCGTCCCGGCATGGATCTGGCCCAGTACCGCTGGCTGTGGCAGATGCTGCGCAACTGCACCCACGAGCGCTATGCGATCAACAAGGCGCGCATGGTGCGCATGTCCGAGTACAGCCGCGATTGCCTGAACGAGCTGCGCGCGCAGATCGGCATCGAGTTCGAGGGGCGCGACCTGGGGACCACCCAGCTGTTCCGCACCCAGCAGCAGCTGGATGCCTCGGCACAGGACATCGAGATCCTGGCCCGCTATGGCGTGCCGTACGAAGTGCTGGATCGCGCCGGCATCATCGCCGCGGAACCGGCGCTGGCGCACGTTGATGGCCTGGTCGGTGCGCTGCGCCTGCCGCGTGACCAGACCGGCGACTGCCAGCTGTTCACCCGCCGCCTGGCGCAGATGTGCACCGATGCCGGTGTCGAGTTCCGCTTCGACCAGGACATCAGCGCCATCGAGTCGGATGGAGAGCGCATCACCGGCGTGCGCATCGCCGGCAAGGTGGAGACTGCCGACCGCTATGTGGTCGCGCTGGGCAGTTACTCGCCGGCGCTGGTCGCGCCGCTGGGCATGCGCCTGCCGGTGTACCCGCTGAAGGGGTATTCGTTGACCCTGCCGATCACCGATCCGGCCATGGCTCCGACCTCGACCATCCTCGATGAGAGCTACAAGGTTGCTGTAACCCGCTTCGACAACCGCATCCGTGTCGGTGGCATGGCCGAAGTGGCCGGTTTCGACCTGTCGCTGTCACCGCGTCGCCGCGAGACCCTGGAGCTGGTGGTTCGTGACCTTTACCCGAAGGGCGGGGACCTGTCGCGCGCGCAGTTCTGGACCGGCCTGCGCCCGGCCACGCCGGATGGCACGCCGGTGATCGGCGCCACGCCCTTCCGCAACCTGTATCTCAACACCGGTCACGGCACCCTGGGCTGGACCATGGCGTGTGGTTCAGGTCGCTACCTGGCCGACCTGATGAGTGCACGCCAGCCACAGATCAGCACTGAAGGCCTGGACATCTTCCGCTACGGCCAGTTCGGCCATGCCCCGCAACACGAGAGCCGCACATGCGTCCTGCCCGCGCGCTGATCGATCTGCACGCGCTGCGCAGCAACTACCGGCTCGCCCGCGAGCTGGGGGGCGGCAAGGCGCTGGCGATCATCAAGGCTGATGCCTATGGCCATGGCGCCGTGCGCTGCGCGCAGGCCCTGGAAGACGAGGCCGACGGCTTCGGGGTGGCGACCATCGAAGAGGCGCTGGAGCTGCGCAAGGCCGGTATCCGCGCGCCCATCCTGCTGTTGGAAGGCATTTTCGAAGCCAGCGAGATGGCGCTGGTGGCCGAGCATTCGCTGTGGTTCTCGGTCGGCTCGCCGTGGCAGCTGGAAGCGCTGGCTGCCTTCGACAGCCCGCATCCGTTGACGGTCTGGCTGAAGCTGGACAGCGGCATGCATCGCCTGGGTCTGGACGTGGAGACCTTCCGCGCCGCACACGCGCGCCTGCAGGCGATGCCGCAGGTGGAGCGGATCGTGCTGATGACCCATCTGGCGCGTGCCGATGAACTGGACAGCGAACGTACCCACGAGCAGGCCGCCACCTTCGCACGTGCAATCGAGGGCCTGCAGGGTGAGACCAGCGTGTGCAATTCGCCGGCCCTGCTTGGGTGGCCCGACGTGCGCAGCGACTGGGTGCGCCCGGGGCTCATGCTGTACGGCGCCAACCCGATGCCGGACGACACGGATCTGACCGCGCGGCTGCGCCCGGTGATGACCATGCAGTCCAAGGTGATTGCCGAGCGCTGGATCGAAGCCGGTGAGCCGGTGGGATATGGCGCGCGCTTCGTGGCCAAGGCGCGTACACGCGTGGGCGTGGTGGCCCTGGGCTATGCCGACGGCTATCCCCAGTTCGCGCCGAACGGCACCCCGGTACTGATCGACGGCCAGCCTGGCGTGCTGATCGGTCGGGTTTCGATGGACATGCTGACGGTGGACCTGACCGCACATGCACAGGCCGGCGTTGGCAGTGTGGTGGAACTGTGGGGGCAGGCCCCGACGCTTTCGGAACTGGCGCCACGTTGCGGGGTGAGCGCCTACCAGCTGCCCTGCGCGGTCAAGCGGGTCGCCCGCGTCTACCGCGATTGATGCGCCGCCGGGGGGGGGCCCGGCCGGCACGGGGGGGGCAACCCCCAGGCCCGCGGGGGGGGGGGGTTGGCAAGGTTGGCCCGGGCCCCGCCCCGCGG
>NZ_JBRRET010000050.1:0-21213 GCF_056760435.1 Stenotrophomonas sp. STEN008
CAACTCCCCCCCCCCCCCCCCCCCCCGCGGCCGCGGCGCTTGCCTCCCAGCCCCCCCCCCCCGGCGGGCGCCCACACACCCCCCCCGCCTGGGGGGGGCGCGCCTCTACAGAAGCCCGCGCGGTGGTTACTCGCAGCGGGCTGCGGTGATGATGTTGTCCTTGTCCATGTAGACGCGCAGGCGATCCGGACGGATATCCTTGGTGGTGATCGTGGTCGGGCCGATCGGGTTGACCAGGCCGGCACCGCTCTCACGCGACAGACGACGCATGTTCTCCTCATTGCCCGGCTGGCCGATTGCCCAGCCAAGCTGGCTGGCGTCGCAGCGGCCGGTGCCCTTCACCTCCGGCCCAGGCGTACTGACACAGGCGGCGAGCAGCATCGGCGTGGCGACTGCGGCCAGTGCAAGGCCGACGGAACGGAAACGGGTCATGAGCGGCGCTCCTGCGAGATGGTGGCGCCACCATAGCACCCTGCCCGTGGCGACGGCATGCGTTGGATCAAAGGAGGGGGCTCGGGAGCACTGGCACTGACGAGGTTGGCGCGTCCTGGCCGTGACCCTTCACGCCTGCGGAGCGCATGGAGCGCGTCTGCACGTTGCGAGTCAACCCAGCATCATCCTGGCATTCGGCCTATCGGTTTCGCGTCGCATCTGTCGCTATTCACTGCAGACCTGGATCAGGTCAATGCCGGCTGGACCGCGATAGCGCATCGTCGCCGGGTCGAACTGCAGCTGGATCTTGCCGGTACGGATGGTGCCATTCTGCCCAGTCGGGCAGTCCCGTGTCGCGTCCAGTGCTGGCCAGGCAGCATGCGGCGCGACAGGGGCCGTCAATGTCGTGAACCTGCCCTCCAACAGACGGATATAGGTTCCATCCGCACACTGGGCAAGGATCAGTTTATCGATGACATCGACATCGCCGTAGCTGCTGCCGAAGTAGGTGAGGATCGCGTCCTCGCGCCCGTCGTTGTTGAGATCGGGCGTGTCGTTCAAGAAGGTCTTTCCCCGCTGACCGCTGTATGGGCAGTCTTCGTCATTCCCCGGTGGACATGCACTGACGCGCTTCCCCTCCACCGGTATCAGTTCGATCCTGTCATCGATGGCGCTTGCACACGCGCGTTGCAGCGAACCGGGCGGCGGAGTGCGCGCGATGGCGACGTCCGCGGCAGCGGAGAGCGCCAGCAGCAGGAGAGCCTGATGCAGGCGCTGGCATCGTGACGACGTCACGGTGAACTTCCGCGCTTGATCGCCTCCCACACCTTGTCTACGTGCGCGCGAAGCACGGGCGCAGCCGAAGCCAGCGCGGGATCGTCCTGCCGGTCGCCGCCGAAGGGTTCATCGCCTTCCACCTCCACCAGCGATTCACCACGTACTTCGTAATACTGCTCGCCCTGGCGAAGCCCAATGCGCAGCTGCTGCGGATCGACGCCGCCACCGCAGAAGCTGTGGCTGGCGAGCGTCAACTCGGCGCGGCCATCCTTGTCCAGGTCCGTTGCAGTCACCTGGTCCAGGAAGTAGCCGGCCTCCAGATCCAGACCTTCGCATTGAACCGGATCTTCCACGCTCCACCGCGAGGCCCAAGGAGCCGCTTGTCCGGCGCGCCGGAACAGCTCCGCACGCAACGTGATCTGATCCATCGCCTCTTCATCGCCCTGCGCCGGCACTGTCTGCTCGCTGCGCGAAAGAAGCAGCAGGCCCGGCCCGTCGATGTCATTGAACACCACTTGCTTCAGCAGCGTGCCCGAGTAGAGGTCTTTCAGTTCCGCATCTGCCAGGGCGGGCAACAGCTCCAGTCGACCAGCGGGCACGGCCTCAACCTGCCCGGGAAGTGCGTGTGCATTCGTTGCGGCATCGTCTGCTGCATCTGCAACCGGTGAGGACGGCGCACCGCAGCCGACTGCACCGAGTGCAAGCACGGCCAGCACGGCAAGTCGCAGCTGATCAGCGCGTATTGTCGCCAGCCTTTTTGGCCACGACAATGCCGAGCGCCGCGTTGAGGTCCGTGGCTGCCAGTTCATCGAGTTTGGTTTCCTTGAGTTCCTTCTGCGCGAATGGCAGATAGCTTTTCGGCACGTAGTAACGCAGCGTTGCAGGGTTGAAGCGGACAAAATTGATCTGGTCGCTCTGGTTGCCACCCAGCAACACAGGTCGACCGCGGTCCATGGCGTAGACGAACCCTACGTGCGACGTACCGACCAGGGCGACCGCGCCGAACACCGGTTCGTCGATCTGGCTGAAGCGCGTGGTGTCGGCGGCGAACGAACGCGCACGGTACGGGTGTGGAGATGATATAGCGTATCCGGCCGTGCGAAGGCACCAGTTCACGAACGATGCGCACCAAGCGTTGGAGCTTCCGGCCAGCGTAGTGAACTGCTTCCCGTAGCCGAGTTCGGAATGGAAGTTGATGGTGCGGCTGATCTCAGCCTCTTTCTTGCCCGCCCATTTACGCGCCTGTGCATAGGCGTGCTCCACCCAAGGTGCGCGCTTCTGCGAAAACGGAATGATTGCGATTGGGTGGCCTTCGCCCTCGCGACTTCGGGTATCCCGTGCCTGTACTGACGCCGGCGGCCGCACAGCAGCAGCAGGTGTTTCCGGCGGAGGCTTCACCAGCGAGGGCCGATCAGACGTTTGCGGATTCCCGCTGTTGCCCGCTCGCCCGGAAGACCCGGCCGCTGACGGGGGCACGGCTTCGACCCCAACAGGCAGCGTGATTTTCTGGCCAGGGTTGATTCGATTGGCATTGCTGATCGACGGATTGGCGGCCATCAGCGCATCGACGCTGGTGTGATGGCGGTCTGCAATTCGGCTCAGCGTGTCGCCGGAGCGAACGCTGTAGCTGGCTTGACGTGACCTTGTTGGAGTCGCCGGGGCGCCGTCGTTGGCTGCGTCAGCCGGCGCCTTTCCGTAGATCCAAACCACATGACCGGGATAGATGCGGTTGCGGTTGCGGATATGGTTGTTGCTCACCAGATCGTCAACTGACGTCTTGAACCTGCTGGCGATCGAGGCGAGAGTGTCGCCTGGCTGCACCACGTAGCGCAGCGGTGTGCGCTTCTCCTTGCTGGGCTGCGTTGGAGTGTGTGGTTGCGAATTCCCGCCGACCGTCATCATGTTGCGCGCAAATACCAGGGACGCTGAGGCCTGCTGAAGCGCAAACTGGCCGATTCGGCTTCCAATCTTGCCTGATTCCTCAAGGAAGAGCTCTATCACTTCTCCTGGCTGGCGGGTGATGAATGTCGGCAGCGCCCCGTGCTCATTGGTGGTGACCTTCTTCTCGCCCGTATTGCTGCTACGCACGATCACGGGCGTTGCCGGCATCGGTCGGGCGCCGTCAGACAAGGTGACCTGCGTGGCGTGCACGATCCGTTCCTTGCGTGTCTCAGGCTTTGCATTGAAGCCCTCATATTGCTCCATCGCAGCGATCATGCCGTTGAACTGCTCATCGGTCATGTCCTTGATGACCGTCTGGTCGGTGGCACCAGATCGCTTGCGCACGTATGCCAGATAGGCCGCTGTGTCGTTTTCCGATTCCGGCGCATAGGTATGCATGGCGTTGTACAACGTCATGTCGTTGTACTTGCGGCGCAGCAGTGCGCGCTTCTCGGCGCGGCCATCCTCGGCCGTAGGAAAAATGGCGAACTTGCCGCTCTTCGTATCGGCCTGGCCGATCATCTTGGCGTACTTTCCGCCTGGACGCAGGTTGCCGGGGTTGTTGAGCAGCCAAGCCAGCGAGCCGCCACTGCGGATGAGCTTGTCACCGTTGTCGGCGGTGAACTCCACAGTGCGCGTATCCTTGTTGAAAACCGCGCTGATGTAGGTAGGCATTCCGTGTCGTCCTATCGGGGCGTCAGCGTGCTCAGGGCCTGTGCGACATCAACGCCCTGGGGCAGACGGCGGGTGGAATCGAGCACCAGTACCCAGCGCTCCTCGTCGGGCTGCTGCTTGAGAAGGTAGCGTTTCAGCTCGACGGCAGCGTCGTCGTCGTATGGCGTGTCCTTGAAGGACAACTCAGCGATGTAGAGGACCACCTTGCCCGCCTCGACCCGCACACGCGCGTCGCGGAGCGGGAAGTCAGCCGTGGCCGTGGCCTTTACGAGGAAATCCACCGGCGGCGCATCGTTGCGTGGGAGCAGCGGAAGCTGGTTCCACACGGCTTCGTTGGCAATCGGACGGTACTGGAAGCTGTAAACATGGAAACTGTGGGCATTGGAATGACTGACATACCCGGAATTCACGCGCAACGTACCTTGAGCGGTCTTGATGTCAGTGCTGCCGGTCGAATACTGCTGCGCATTGGCGGAGGGGCCCATGCACAATGCGAGCAGCAGCAGGAAGTGTCGGATGATCATGTTGATGACGGGGGTTCGTTGAGCAGTTCCAGGATCTGTTCGGACGTCAGGGCGCCGGTCGCATCGGCCGCGTCCAGGTTCCCGAGGAAGGGGTCGCTGCCGTCGCTGTCGGGTGTGTCGCCGTCATTCTCGGGTGGGCGGCCCGGCGCCGACACCAACATTTCCCAGGTGTCATCGCCAACCTCCAAGGTCAGCGGCCGACCCAGGCCATCGGCCATCACGCGGGGCAACCGACCGTCCTCACCGATGGTTCCGCTGGCGACCTGTTCGCCTTCGTTGTTGAAGATGCGGTAGGCCTTGTCCTTCCACCCCATTTCCGTGGCCAGTACATCGGCGCCTTCCAGCGCGAAGCGCAGGCTTTCCTTGAACGAGTACAGCCCACTGGGAAGTACGGGCATGGACGGCGCATCACTTCCCCCCCCCATGAACGGATGCTCGCCCGCCTTCACCTTGAACTCGCCCGGGCAGCTGAACGTGATGTTGCCGCCTTCCAGGGTGATCGCACTGCTGCCGGCCTGCAGCACCACTTTGCTCTGCGCCAGCACATCGATGCGGTCATCGGTGGCGGTGATGGTCAGTGCCTGGTCGCTCAGCAGCTCCAGTTCGCCATCGTTGGCCTGCAGGCTGACCGGGCCCTGGGCGGCGATCACCCGCAGCGGGCCGCTCTGCGCGAACAGTGAGACGTGCTCGCCGGACACCGTGGCGATGGTCTCGCCTGCGCTGATGTGCAGATCCTGCTGCACCGTCATCTGCAGGTTCTGCCCGGCGTAGGCCACCGCGCTGGCTGGCGTGGTCCAGGCAATGTGGTGCGGTGCTTCGGCCAGCAGCAGCGGCTTGGCCAGACGCTCCACCGGCTGGTCGCCCGGGCTGCGGCCATCGCCGCCCGACTTCATCGCGCTTTGTCCGTTGACCTCGCTTTCGTAGCGTCCCTGTGCCTGCGGATCGATCTGCTCGCGCAGCTGCTTCGTGCGCTCGAACTCGGTCAATCCGGGCACCTGCTGCTGGGCCAGGGTCTGCTGCATCTGCTCCAGGCTGCGCTCGGCGCCCTTGAGCTGCGCCACTACGCTGGCGTTGTCCATGACCGTTGAGGCAGCCCGCTCCTGCGCGCTGGCGGACAGCAGCAGGCCTTCAGCGGCATGCACATTGCCCCAGCCCTGCGTGGCCAGCTCGAAGCCCTCGCCGCGCAGGGCGCCACGGGCGGTGTTCTGGTGCGCGATCAGGTAGCCCAGCTCCAGCCGGCTGTCGGCCAGCGAACTGTGCAGGCGCGTACGCAGTTGGCCCGGCGTGTCATCGATCACCCATTGCTGGGTGCCGCTGCCGTCATGGGCTTGGGTATGCAGGCCGCTGAGTACGCCGGGATGGCGCGCGTTCTCATCGATGCCGCCGCCGAAGGGTGGGGCGACCTCACCGTTGTAGAGCTGGCCGGTGATGCGCGGCTGGTCAATGTCACCGTGCAGGAATTCCACCAGCACTTCGCTGCCGATGCGCGGCAGGAAGGCCGTGCCCCAGTTCGGGCCGGCCACCCATTCGGCCACCGACACCCAGCTGCCGCTGGTCTGGTCGCCGGGCGCATGGCCGGTCTGGGCGCTGCCGGTGTCGGTCAGACCGCCCGGATTGGGCTGGCTGCCGCGCTGCCAGCCGAACTGGATGCGCACCTGGTGTTCGCGGTTCGGGCTGACGGCCGCATTGGCCACACCCACCACGCGTGCGGTCTGCGGGCCATGCAGGGTGGGGCGGTCCTGCGGCAGGGCGCGCAGCGGCACACCGGCGCCGGTGGCGAGGAAGGCGTTGCGGTAGGCACCGCGCTCCAGATCGGTGCTGCCGAGCAGCTCGGCGATGCCCTGGTCCAGATTGTTGACGGCGACATGCTGCACGGCCAGCAGTTGGAAGCGCTGGCCCTCATGCTGCGGATGCTGGGCCAGGCTGAACGTGCTGCCTGCGGCCAGCTGGCGCTCGCTGCCGCTGCCGCTGTACAGCACCTGGCCAACGCGCAGTGCGTCCAGCCGCGCCTGCGCTTCGGCGTCGGCCCAGGCGGGCTGGGCGAAGCGGCCGGCACGCGGCTGCACATAGACCTCCAGCGCGGGCAGGGTGCCGGCATCGGCGCTGGACTGCGCCGCCACGGCATTGACCTGTTCGCTGTGCCAGCTGGCGACGGTACTGGCGTTGGGCACCAGCTGCTGGCGTTCGGCGAAGGCAGTGATGCCATCGCTGCTCTCGGCCATGTCCGCGCGATGGAAACGCACGCGGCCCGCATCGGGCAGTTCGGCGCCGGGCTCGAACACCACCAGGGTGTGGGCGGCGTCGCCGTCCTGCACCTGCTCGATGCGCCAGGCCAGGCCGGCCTCGGACAGCAGGCGGGTGACGAAGGCCCAGTCGGTCTCGCGGTACTGGGTGGTGATCGCGCGCGCCGGCAACTGGGCCTGAACGTCGAAGCGGAAGGCGGCCTGCGGGTAGTCGGCGAAGATCTGCTCGCAGATCGCGCGGGTGTCCTGGTCCTGGAAAATCACCGCGTTGCGGCGCAGGCGCAGCAGGGCGGTCCAGGGTTCGAGGGTGAGCCGGTAGCGGGCCAGCCCGCCGTCGCTTCCCAGCTGCGCCGCCTCGGTGCACAGCCCGTGCCACTGCCGCAGCGCGCCATCGGCCTGGCGCAGCTGCAGGGTCAGCGGCTGCTCCAGCCACGGTTCCAGTTCCAGGAACGCATCGGTGGCCAGGCAGTCGATCTGCAGGCGGTTGTCACCGCACACCGCTTCGGTGCCTTCAAACCGCTCGACCACAAGGCCCTCGTCGGGGCCCTTGAGCTGGATCAGGCGATCCCGATGCGACAGCGAGGCGAGGGAAGCAAGCAGCGTGGAGCGCGAGATGTCCATATCGTCAGGCTCATGGGAGGGTGATCGTAATGTGGGCGGTGCGCTCGGGCATCTGCACCACGTCGTTGTAGGCGGCCAGTTGCTGACGGGTTTCGTGTCCCAGGTAGGCGCGCATGCCGAAGAACGCGACGATGCCGAAGCAGCCGACAACCACGGCCGGCAGCCACAGCGGCACGACCCGGCGCAGGCCGTGGCGCACGTTGTCGGGCGGCAGCGCGTGCGGGGCGAAGCCGTGGCGCTTGCCCTTCAGGTAGACGATCTCGTCGCCCAGGCGCGCGGTCAGATAGCCCAGCTTCTCGGTGCCTTCGATACGGTACTTGCCCTCGAAGCCCATCAGCAGGCAGTAGTGATAGACCTCCAGCGACGGCAGGCGCGCCGCGCCCTGGCGGCGCAGTTCTTCCAGCCGGTCGAAGAAGTGCTCGCCGGCGAGGTGCTCGCCGAACAGGCGCAACTGCAGCGGATTGCGTTCCCAGGTTTCGTGCAGCGGCGACGGCTGCGACAGGATCGCCTCATCCACCGCGGCGCAGAACGCGTATTTGGCGGCGTAGACATCTTCGGACGCTACGCCAAGCCGCATCGCGTTGCGTTCGACGCCATCGAGGAACTTCTGCACCGTCTGCACGAAGCCCTCTGCGTCGTGCGGCAACTGGCCACGCTTGAGCAGAAGCAGCAGGTAGAAGCCGTCGGACATCAGGTCCTGCAGGCTCTGCGGATTGGCCGCCTGCGGTGTCGGATTGACCATCGCGCCATTGGCGGTCAGCGACGGCATCGGGCCCGGGGTCGGGGGCAGGGGGGAATTCATCATGAGGTCACCGCCACAAGTTCCATCTTCAGCTCGGCAATGCCGGCCGGCACATAGATCATCACCGACTGCGCCTTGAGCATGCGCTCATACAGCGCACCGCGCGAATCGAATTCGAAGTAATGGCTGCCCGGGCGCACCGGGATCGCTGCCGGCACCTGCGCGGCGTGGGTAAGCTTCACGCCTGGCAGTGCGGACAGCACGCACTTCTCGACGTCGTCCGGCGCGCCGACCTTGAAGCGCACCGGGACGCTCTGGATCAGCTCCTGCGCCGGCAGCGAGGCGGAGACGGACAGGTAGAACGAGGCGTTCCCGTCGATCCGCTGCGAGTCCAGCCGACCGAGGTGGTAGGACGGCTTGACCTCGTTCAGCGCGATCTTGAAGTAGCGCGTGGATATCACCGTATCCAGCAGTGCCCGCACGATCTCCAGCAGCTTGCGGAACGAAGCTTCCGGCTGGTCGTGGCGGTACACCGGCAGGTCGCCCAGCTGGTAGGCGTTGGAGAAGGTCAGCAGTGCGCCCGCCATGCGCAGCAGTTCCTGGTGCAGGCGCTCGGGATGCAGCTGCGGATGATGCAGCAGATGGGCCAGCGCGCTGAAGGAACTGTTGATCGTATGCAGCAGCCAGAACGACGCGATGTCGCCCGAGCGGAATTCGATGATGTTCTGCGACGTCTGCCGATGCAGCCCGTACAGCGCATCGACCTTGGCCTGCAGCGCATCGAGCACCGCACGCAGTTCACGATGCAGGAACGGCGAGGCCTGCAGCTGCGCGCAGGGCGGGATGAACTCATCGTCCAGCTCGAAGCCGCCGCTGGAGGTGCGGCGCACACGCGCCACCGGCACGGTGGCATAGGCATCACGGGGCTGGTCGTCGGTAAGCAGCTTCACCGCCTTGCTCAGGTAGGCCAGTTCGGCCTCCACCGCATCGGTGAACAGGTCCTGCGTATCGCGGTTGGCCTGCCGATAGCGCGCAAGCACGGTGCCTTCCGCATCGGTGCAGTTGGCGCCGTCATCGCGCAGCAGCGGAAGTGCCAGGTAGATCACCGTGGACTGCACGCCAGGCGGCAGATCCTGCAGCGACACCGCGTCCGGCAGGCTGTCGTGGGCGGGGGCATCGTAGGTTTCGCCATCGGGAAACACCGCCGACAGATCGAGCGGCCTCAACGTGCCGCCGGACAAGGCATGGGGGTCGAAACGCACGCGACGCGCGCCCCACGCGTACGGGTGCAGCGTCTGCGAAAGATCCTGCAGCCGTGCCTCGTGATACGCGTCCTGGCGCTGGAAATGCTGGGGCCGCAGGAACAGCCCTTCACCCCAGAGAACCTTCGACATCCTGCTTACATAAGCCACATTCAATCCTTGGAAATACCTTGAAAGGTTGCCCCTTGGGGGCCGGTTCCGCCGTCCTCGCGTTCCGCTGCGGCGAAGGCCCTGCCTTGCAATGTGAAAGTGTGAATCACATCGCACATTGATTGCGGCGGGGCAAACGTTGCGCGGAAGATACTATCGCATTGCGGCAATTTGAGTGCCAGAATTCTGACGCGGTCCTATTTCGCGCCTGCACAGCGGATCGAGGCAAGACTGCCCGGATCGCCGGAAAGTCGTGTGAGCAGGGCCTTGCTGTCGCTGGTCAGGGCACAGGCGTGGACACCGATGGTCACACCGTCCTGCGGCAGGGTCTTGCCCTTGGTGTCGAACGCGAGCCGCCAGCGGTTCTCGGCGGGGGCGCGGAACAGGGCGACCACGCCCAGCACTGCACTTCCTTCACTCAGCTGCTCGGACAATTCCTGCCGGGCCCCGGGGGTCAGCACCACCTCATTGACCGACAGCAGGTCGGCACCGAGGGCGGCCTGCTCTCCGGCCTGGTCCAGGAATGCGTTGAAGGGCGCCTGTTCGAACCGTTGCAGGCTGCGCAGGTGGTAGACCTTGACCACCGCCGCGCTCGCCCGCTTGTCGTTGCCGGCATTGAGGTTGGTGCCGGCATACAGGCGCAATGGGACGGTCGGTGGCGCTTTCGGCTTTTCCTCGCGGATGCCGACGGCCTGCAGCGTCTTGTCCATCGCTTTCCCGAGCTTGCTGTCGCTGGCGCAACCGGCAAGGGAACCCGAAACAATGAAGGAGAAAATCGTGACGGATATCACGCGGCGAAATGAGGAGAGTTGCGCATTCATCTGGAGTCGGCGGGCTCGAAGGGCGGGGTGAAAGTCACGTATGCAACGGATTTCGCTCGCGGATATCACATTGGAATGTGAAGAATGTGTCTATCAAAACCGCCACATTCTTGACGAAATTCACTATACCGATGCGTATTCGCGAATGTACACTGCCGCCGACAGGGGCAGGAATCCCGTGCGGTGTATCGGCGGCGATTCGGCTTCCTTTAGGAACTAATTTCGACGAGGGATCACTATGGAAGTGAAGGCAATGGGGAAGGCTGTCTACCGGCCGATGTTCGCGCTGATGTTGCTGTCGGGCCTGGCGGCCTGCTCATCGGCACCGAAGAAGGCCGAGGTCGTGCCGTTCGAAACGACGCTGAGCAATGCCGAAGCACAGGTCACCACCGGTGGCGCGGATGCCGCCATCAGCGCATTCGAGGAAGCGGCGAAGGCCGATCCGACGCGCAAGGAGCCGTGGGTGCGCATCGCTCAGCTGCAGTTCGACCAGGGCCAGTATGCCCGCGCCATTGTGGCTGCCGAGGAAGTGCTGCAGCGCGATCCCAGCGATCTGGTCGCCGATGGCGTGATCACGGTGGCCGGTTTCCGCATTGCCAACCAGTCGCTGACCCGCCTGCAGGGGCGCGGCGCGCTGGCTTCCGATACTGCCCGCAAGGAAGCGCAGACCCTGGCTACCACCCTGCGCAACACCATGGGTGATGCCATTCTCGATCCGGCGCCCAAGCCGAAGCCGCGCAGCCGCGCCCGTGCCGGCCGTGCCGCCGCGCCCGCCGCTGCCGCACAGCCCGCTGCACAGCCGGCCAAGCCCGCTGCCCGCTCGAACAACTCCGATCCGTTCCAGAACATCGGCAACTGATCCGGACCCGGCCCCAGTCAGGAGACACACATGGCCAAGAAGGAAAGCATCCAGAAGCGGCTGCAGAAGATCCGCCCGCCGCGCGTCCAGCTCACCTACGATGTCGAGAAGGGTGACGCGATCGAGCAGAAGGAACTGCCGTTCGTGGTCGGCGTGATGGGCGATTTCAGCGGCAACCCGGAGCAGCCGCTGCCCAAGGTCAAGGATCGCAAGTTCGTCAGCGTCGACATGGACAACTTCGACGAAGTGATGGAGGGCATCGCCCCGCGTGCGGTCTATCGCGTGCCGAACAAGATCAGCGACGAAGGTGGCGAATTCGGCGTCGAGCTGAAGTTCAATTCCATCGATGACTTCCGTCCCGAGGCGGTGGTCCAGCAGATCGAGCCGTTGCGGCGCCTGCTCGAGTCGCGCACCAAGCTCGCCGACCTGCGCAACAAGCTGGCCGGCAACGAGAAGCTGGAAGACCTGCTGACCGATGTGCTCAACAACACCGAGCAGCTGAAGAAGCTCGGCGTGACCAAGGAGGACTGACCGATGTCAGCCGAAGCCAGCCCGTTGGCCACGCAGGCCGCCGTTGCCGAAGACGTCGGCCTGCTCGACCAGATCGTCGAGAAGAGCAAGGTCGCCAAGTCGAAGACCGAGCATGACCGCGCCAAGGACATCATCGCCGCGCTGGCGAAGGAAGTCCTGGACGGCACCGTGGTCGTCTCCGACAACCTCAACCTCACCCTCGATGCGCGCATCGCCGAGATCGACCGGATCATCTCCGAGCAGCTCAGCGCCGTCATGCATGCCGAACCGTTCCAGAAGCTGGAAGGCAGCTGGCGAGGCCTGCATTACCTGTGCCAGCAGACCTCCACCGGCCCGAACATGAAGATCAAGGTCTTCAATTCGCCGCAGAAGGATCTGGTGAAGGATTTCAAGTCGGCCATCGACTTCGACCAGAGCGCGCTGTTCAAGAAGGTCTACGAAGAAGAGTTCGGCACCTTCGGTGGCGCGCCGTTCGGCGCACTGATCGGCGACTACTTCCTCGGCCGCCAGCCGGAGGACATGTACTTCATCGAGCAGATGTCGCACGTGGCTGCCGCCGCGCACGCGCCGTTCATTTCGGCAGCGAGTGAAGGCATGTTCGGCCTGGAAACCTTCACCGATCTGGGCAAGCCGCGCGACCTGGCCAAGGTGTTCGACACGGTCGAGTACGCGAAGTGGAAGTCGTTCCGCGAGAGTGAGGACAGTCGCTATGTCGGTCTGACCATGCCGCGCTTCCTCGGCCGTCTGCCCTACAACCCGAAGGATGGCACCACCGTCGAAGGCTTCAACTTCGTCGAGGAGATCGAAGCGGCCGACCATAGCAAGTTCCTGTGGTGCAACACCGCCTATGCGATGGGTGCGCGCCTGACCCAGGCCTTCGAGAACTTCGGCTGGTGCGCGGCAATCCGTGGCGTGGAAGGTGGCGGCCTGGTCGAGGACCTGCCGACCCATACCTTCCGCACCGATGATGGCGAAGTCGCGCTGAAGTGCCCGACGGAAGTGGCCATCACCGACCGTCGTGAAAAGGAACTCAGTGACCTCGGCTTCATGCCGCTGGTGCACTGCAAGAACACCGACTACGCCGCGTTCTTCGGCGCACAGTCGGCACAGAAGCCGAAGAAGTACAACACCGATTCGGCCAACGCCAACGCGATCCTGTCTGCCCAGCTGCAGTACATTTTCGCGGTGTCGCGCATCGCCCATTACCTCAAGGCGATGATGCGCGAGAAGATCGGCAGCTTCGCATCGGCGGGCAACGTCGAGGAATTCCTGAACCGGTGGATCGCCCAGTACGTGCTGCTGGACGACAACGCATCGCAGGAAGCCAAGGCCCAGTTCCCGTTGCGCGAGGCATCTGTGCAGGTTTCGGAGGTGCCGGGCAAGCCTGGTGTCTACCGCGCGGTGGCCTTCATCAGGCCGCATTTCCAGCTCGATGAGCTGTCTGTTTCGTTGCGTCTGGTCGCCGAACTGCCGGCGTCCGCGAAAAAGTCGTAACGGTTTGCTGTAACTGAAGCGTCCAGGGGAGTCCGCTCCCCGGATTGCAGTGACGCTTATTTCAAGAGGGCGCAGCCCCCCTTAACCGCCAGGCCCCCGCCTGGCACATCAAATCTCACGGAAGAACGGAATTTAGGAGACCAGATATGCAGCACGCTTTCCTCTCGATTGACACCATCAAGGGCGAGTCGCACGACGACAAGCACAAGGACTGGATTGAAATCCAGTCGTTCTCGCAGGACCTGTTGCAGCCGCGTTCGGCCACCGCGTCGACCTCCGGCGGCACCACCGCTGCCCGCGTGAACCTGTCCCCGATCGAAATCACCAAGTCGATCGACCTCGCCTCCACGGCCCTGAACCAGGCCGCCTCCAACGGCACCACCTTCCCGAAGGCGCAGATCCAGTTCATGCGCGCCGACAAGGACGGCAACGCGATCAATTACTACACGGTCGAGCTGCTGAACGTGCTGGTCCACCGCGTCACCACGACGGTGGACAAGGAAGGCATGCCGCAGGAAGTTGTTCAGCTGAGCTTCGGCGCCATCAAGTGGACTTACCAGCAGCAGAAGCCGGAAGGCGGCGTTGGTGGCAAGACCGTGGCGCAGTGGAGCGCAACCAAGAACATCCCGAACTACACCGTGTGATGTTGTGTCACTGCGATGGCGCCTCGTGCGCCATCGCAGTCTGATCGTCGGGCAGGGCCAGGAACGGCCCTGTCTCTGCCGCACCGCTGCCGCCCGCACGGATGCCGAACCTGAGTGGATCGACCAATGAAGGGACTCGAACCCAGCCTGCTGGAAAAACTGTTCGACGACGCCCCCAAGCAGCCGGGCGCCGGGCCGGTATTCAAGTCCGTCTCGCTGGAGCAGTACAAGGAATCCATTGCCCGTGACCTGGAAGGGCTGCTGAATTCGCGCGCCGCGTTCCAGGAAGGCGACATGAAGGAGTTCCCCAACTGCCGGCAGTCGCTGCTGACCTACGGGCTGGCCGATTTCTCCGCGATGAGCCTGGCCAACGCCTATGATCGCGCCGCCATCTGCCGCTCCCTGGAGCAGGCCGTGGCGCGACACGAGCGCCGGCTCCGCAACGTCAACGTGCACCTGGACGCCGGCAATCAGTTTGCCGGCGGCCTGCACTTCACCATCCATGCGCTGCTGGATCTGGAACCGGCGCGCGAGCCGGTCAGCTTCGACGCGATGCTGCAGCCCTCGACCCTGCAGTACCAGGTCACCCGCGCACGTCGCACGCAGGCCGCCTGATGCAGGACCTGCTTCCTTATTACGAACGCGAACTGGCCTATCTCCGTCGTTACGGACGCGAGTTCGCTGAGCGTTACCCGAAGATTGCCGGCCGCCTGCAACTGTCCGCGGAGGGCAGCCAGGACCCGCATGTCGAGCGGCTGATCGAAGCGTTCGCGCTGCTCAGTGCCCGCGTTTCCAAGCGCATCGAGGACGACTATCCCGAGTTCACCGACGCGCTGCTGGATGTGCTCTATCCACATTACCTGCGCCCGTTCCCGTCGTGCTCGATCGCCCACTTCGACATGGAAGGGGTGGCCTCCAAACTGAGCGCGCCGGTGCGCGTACCCCGCGGTACCGCCCTGCAGAGCCGCCCCGTGCGTGGCGTTCCGTGTGATTTCCGCACCGCCTACGACGTGGTCCTGGCACCGGTCGGGGTACAGCAGGTGGTGTACCGCAGTGTCGCCGATGCACCGATGGCCACGACGCTGCCGGCGGGCACCGGCGGCCAGATCTCGCTGGGCTTCCAGCTGCTGTCCGATCAGCTCGGCTTCGGCCAGCTGGGCACCGATCAGCTTCGCCTGTTCCTGGATGGCGAGCCGTCGGTGCGGGCCGCTCTGCGCGATGCGCTGATGCTCGGGGTAAAGGCGGCCTATGTCGAATCCGATGGCGATGGCCGCTGGCGACGCCTGGAAAAGGTCCCGCTGAGCCCGGTGGGCTTCGCCGAGGATGAGGCGCTGATCGACTTCCCGGCGCGCTCGCATCCGGCGTACCGGCTGCTGACCGAGCTGTTCGCCTATCCGGAGAAGTTCGGATTCGTCGATCTGCACCTGCCCACAGTGACCGCCGGCGCCAGCCGTCGTTTCACGCTTCACCTGGTGCTGCATGCGCAGGGCCAGGACCGGGGCAACACGATGGTGCTGGAGGAACTGGGTACGCACAACGTGCGCCTTGGCTGCACCCCCATCGTCAACCTTTTCAGGACCAGTGGCGAGCCGATCCGCGTCACCCATCGCACGGTCAACTATCCGGTGCTGGCCGACGCGCGTCGCGCCTTCGCCTACGAGGTGCACTCGATCGACTCGGTGCACCGCATCCGGCAGACACCGCAGGGCGAACTGATCCAGGCCTTCCGTCCGTTCTACTCGCTGCATCACGGTGAAGATCCGGAGCGGACCGGTCAGTACTGGGTGGCAAGTCGTGATGAGGATGTCGCACGGCAGAGCCCCGGATTCGAGACGGAGATCAGCTTCGTCGACCTGTCATTCAATCCGGTGCTTCCGCAGACCGACACGGTCAGCCTGGAGCTGACCTGCAGCAACCGCGATCTGCCCAACCAGCTGGCGTTCGGTGTGGCAGGTGGTGACCTGAACATCGAGGGCGGCAGCCCGGCCAGGGCGATCAGCCTGCTGCGCAAGCCGACCAAACCGCTGCGTTTCCGCCATGGCCGCAATGCGCAGTGGCGCCTGATCTCGCACCTGTCGTTGAACCAGCTGTCACTGACCGCCAGCGGCCTGCCAGCGCTGAAGGAGATGCTGCGCCTGTACGACCTGTCTGGCAGCAATGTTTCCGCTCGCCAGATCGACGGCATCCTTGAGCTGCAGCAGACCCCGACCACCACCTGGATGCATGGTCGGCAGTTCGCTTCGGTGGTGCGTGGCCTGGAGATCCGCCTGACAATCAATGAAGCCCACTTCGTGGGTACCGGTGTGGCCGCCTTTGCCCAGGTGATGGACCACTTCTTCGCACTTTATGTGCATGCCAACAGCTTTACCCGTCTGGTGCTGGTTTCCGGCGACAGCGGGGAGGAGATCGTCCGATGCCCAGCGCGCAGCGGCGAATCGATCCTGGCGTAGCCCAGCAGCTGCTCACCGAGCCCCACCGCTTCCAGTTCTTCCAGGCGGTACGGTTGCTTGAGCAGGTGTTCCAGCGGCAAGGCGTCAAGCCCGGCCAGGCCGTGCCGATGCGCGTGCGCTTCCGCAACTCGCTGTCGCTGGGCTTCCCGGCCACCGAGTTGTCCGCGGAGGGTGAGGTCTACTCGCTGAAGGGCGAGCGGCTGGAGGGGCGCGAGGCCATCGAGCAGGCGCTGCACGGCGAGGAACTGGCCGAGGTCCACCTGACTCCGCAGTTCATGGGCCTGCTGGGCACCGCTGGCGCATTGCCGCTGCATTACACCGAGACCCTGCAGCTGCGCGAGTTGTACCAGCGCGACCGCACCGCGCGCGCGTTCCTGGACATCTTCTCCACACGCGCCGTATCGCTGCACTACGCGGCGTGGAAGAAGCATCGGCTGGCGCTGCAGTACGAACTGGATCGCCGCGAGCGCTTCCTGCCGCTGGTGCTCTCGCTGCTCGGCATGGGCATGAGCGAGCTGCGCGATCGCCTGCACGAGGGCGAGGGCGAGATCTTCGATCAGGCCGTTGCCTATTACGCCGGTGCCGTGCGCCAGCGCCCCGTATCGGCCGTGCTGATGCAGCGCATCCTGTCGGACTATTTCCAGGTGCCGTTGCACCTGGAGCAGTTTGTCGGCGCGTGGTACCGGGTGCCCGCCGGTCAGGCAACGCGGCTGGGCCAGGCCAATGCGGTGCTGGGGGCGAGTGCCCTGGCTGGCGATCGCGTCTGGCAGCGAGACCTGCGCATGCGACTGCGCATCGGGCCACTGCGGCGCGATCAGTTCGACGCCTTCCTGCCGGGTGGCAGTGCGGCCGAAGCCCTGTCCAAGTGGTTGTCGTTGTTGACCGGCGGCGTTCTCGAGTACGAAGTGCGGCTGGTGCTGCGCGCCGAGGATGTGCAGGGCAGCGCCCTCGGCAGCGGCGGCGGCGCTCGGCTGGGCTGGGACAGCTACATGTGCACCCAGGCGCAGACCACATCGCGTGAGGACACCACCTATGGCATCCACACGCTGCAATGACAACCCGCCGCAGGCGTCCGTGCCTGCGGTCCTCGAACGGTTCCAGCAAGGAGTGCGTGTTTCCGCATGAGCATCAACCTCAAGACCCTGATCAGCAAGCTGGACGACACCTGCCGCCAGGCGGCCGAGCGGGCCGCGAACCTGTGCATGGCGCGCGGCAACTATGAGGTGGACCTGGAGCATCTGTTCCTGGCCCTGCTCGAGCAGCCGCAGAGCGATTTCGTGTTGATTGCCCGTCGCAGCGGCATCCTGCCGGAATCGCTGGAGCGTGATCTCAACGATGAGATCAGTCAGTTCAAGACCGGCAACGGCCGCACGCCGGTGTTTTCCCAGCACATTCCCAAGCTGTTCGAGCACGCCTGGCTGATCGCCTCGCTGGACTCGGAAACCACCCGCATCCGTAGCGGCCATCTGCTGCTGGCGCTGCTGACCGAGCCGGACCTGGCGCAGTTGGCCTACCGTGGCTCGAAGCTGTTCGTGCGTTTCAAGCGCGAAGAGCTCAAGCACGACTTCGCCAAGCTCACCGAGGGCTCGCAGGAGGCGGTGCAGACCGTCCGCTTCGCCGATGCCTCGGCGAAGGACGAGGGCGGTGAGGGCGAGGAAGCCGTATCCGGCGAGGCCAAGGGTGGGTTGTCCAAGACGCCGGCGCTGGACCAGTTCACCACCAACCTGACCCAGCGCGCCCGTGAGGGCAAGATCGATCCGGTGATCGGCCGTGATGGCGAGATCCGCCAGGTGATCGACATCCTGATGCGTCGCCGCCAGAACAACCCGATCCTCACCGGCGAAGCCGGCGTGGGCAAGACCGCCGTGGTCGAAGGTCTCGCCCGGCGCATTGCCGACAAGGACGTGCCGGAGGTATTGCAGGGTGTCGAGCTGCACACGCTGGACATGGGGCTGCTGCAAGCGGGTGCCAGCGTCAAGGGCGAGTTCGAGAACCGCCTGAAGAACGTGATCGACGAGGTCAAGAAGAGCCCGCATCCGATCATCCTGTTCATCGATGAAGCGCATACGATGATCGGTGCCGGGGGCACCGCCGGCCAGAACGATGCGGCCAACCTGCTCAAGCCGGCGCTGGCCCGCGGTGAGCTGCGCACGATCGCGGCGACCACCTGGAGCGAGTACAAGAAGTACTTCGAGAAGGACGCGGCGCTGGCCCGCCGCTTCCAGGTGGTCAAGGTTGAAGAGCCCAGTGAAGTGCTGGCCGCAGCGATGCTGCGCGGCATGGTGGGGTTGATGGAGTCGCACTTCAACATCCGCGTGCTGGACGAAGCGGTGACCGAAGCCGTGCGTCTGTCGCACCGTTACATCAGTGGCCGCCAGCTGCCGGACAAGGCTGTCAGCGTGCTGGATACCGCCTGCGCGAAGGTCGCGCTTGGACAGAGCGCCACGCCTGCGATCATCGAAGACACCCGCAAGCACCTGGATCGCCTGCAGGCGGAAATCAGCGCGCTGCAGCGCGAAACCGCAGGGGGCAGTGCACAGCACAGCGAGCGCCTGGACGAGCTGCATGCCCAGCAGGCGGAAGCGCAGGCGGTGCTGGCCAGCAATGAGGAGCGCCTCACCCGCGAGCGCGAACTGGCAGGCCGCATTGCCGCGCTGCGCCAGCAGATGGAGCAGGGCCAGGCCCAGGCGGCCGATGGCGAAGCGCCCAGCGATGACGGTGAGGGCGACGTCGCCGTGGCCAAGCCGGCCACCAAGCGCGGCAAGGCCAAGCCGGAACTGTCGCCGCAGCATGCTGAACTGTCGCGACTGCAGGCCGAGCTGCGCGAGTTGCAGGGCGAGACGCCGATGGTCCCGCTGCAGGTCGACGGAACCGTGGTCGCGGAGATCGTGTCGGCATGGACCGGCGTACCGCTTGGCCGCATGGTCAAGGACGAGATCCGTACCGTGCGCACGCTCGGAAACCTGCTGGTCGAGCGCGTGATCGGACAGGACCACGCGCTGGATGCGATCGCCCAGCGCGTGCGCACCGCCACGGCCAAACTGGAAGACCCGAACAAGCCACGCGGTGTCTTCATGTTCGTCGGCCCCTCCGGTGTCGGCAAGACCGAGACCGCGCTGGCGTTGGCTGACATTCTCTATGGTGGTGAGCGCAAGCTGATCACCATCAACATGAGCGAATACCAGGAAGCGCACAGCGTGTCCGGGCTGAAAGGCTCGCCGCCGGGCTACGTCGGTTATGGCGAAGGCGGCGTGCTGACCGAGGCCGTGCGCCGCAACCCTTACAGCGTGGTGCTGCTGGACGAGGTGGAGAAAGCCCACCCCGACGTGCTGGAGATGTTCTTCCAGGTGTTCGACAAGGGCGTGATGGATGATGCGGAAGGCCGCGAAATCGACTTCCGCAATACCCTCATCATCCTGACCTCCAACATCGGCTCCTCGCAGATCATGCAGGCCTGCCTGAACAAGCCGGCCGAGGAGATTCCGGCGGCCGACGCGCTCGCCGACGCGCTGCGCCCGGTGCTGATGCGCAGCTTCAAGCCGGCCTTCCTCGGCCGCCTCAAGGTCGTACCGTACTACCCGATCAACGATGACGTGCTTGCGCGGATCATCACGCTCAAGCTCGGTCGCATCCGCGACCGCGTCATTGCCAACCACAAGGCCACCTTCAGCTGGGACGACAGTCTGGTGGAGGCCGTGCTTGCGCGTTGCACCGAAGTGGACTCAGGTGCCCGCAACGTTGACCACATCCTCAATGGAACCTTGCTGCCGGAAATCGCCGAGAGCGTGCTGGCGGCGATGGCCGAGGGGAACCGGATCAACGCCATCAAGGTCACCGCCGGCAAGAAGGGTGACTTCAAATACAAAGTGTCTTGACACTGAGCAAATGGAGAAGGCAATGGAATTCTATGGATTCGACCGCGAAGCGGCTCTCAACCACTGTGACAGCCTGGAACTCGGCCTTGGCCGTGAGCTGGACCGTGTGCGTGCCTGGAACCGGCTGCGCCCCGAACATGTGATCGAGCTGCTGGAGACCGCGGTGCCCGCTGCCCGCCAGGATGCCCGCAACGTGGCCGCGCAGATCAGCCGCGGTTCCTGGCGCATCCACATGGATGCCCCGGTCGTGGGCAAGCCGCAGCTGGTGAGCAACGTGCGCGAACTGCAGATCACGGCCGGTGGACGCGATTACCGCCTGAAGATCAGCGAAGGCGTCCGCCTGCAGCTGGAAGAAATCGTCCAGGCCGCCTGATGATCGTGTGAGCCTGTCGCCCCGCACAGGGGCGCAGGCCACGCGGAAGCGGGAACCGGAGGAAGCCGATGCGCACGCCGCATGCAGACCACCTTGAAGCACGGGAAGTCGGGGAATCACCATGGACCTGGTAAACAACCTGCGGGCAGCGCTGGCCGGCCCATCGCATGCACAGCGCTTCCTGCGGCTGCACACCTCGCTGGGGAGCGACGTGCTGGTGGCCGAAACGCTGGATGGCGTCGAACAGATCGACGGCATCGGTTTCCAGTGGACGATCACGGCGCTGTCGCTGGATGCGGGCCTGCCGCTGGGCCCGCTGATCGGGCAGGGCGCGCTGCTGCAGATGCAGCAGGCCGACGGCAGCCTGCGGCCGTTGCATGGACGCATCACCGCCGCCGAGCGGCTGGGCAGCAATGGCGGCCTGGCACGCTACCGGCTGCGCCTGCAGCCGTGGCTGGCGTTCCTGTCGCAGCGGGTGGACAGCTATGTGTTTCACGACAGGACGGTCGTGGAGATCGTCGAGGACATCGTCGCCGACTACGGTGGTCTGACCCCGGCCTGGCGCTGGTCGCTGGCCGATGCCGGCCAGTACGCGCGGCGCAGCCTGACCACGCAGTACCAGGAAAGCGACCTGGCCTTCCTGCAGCGGCTGCTGGCCGAGGAAGGCATCTATTACTGGTTCGAGCACGCCGGTGACCCTGGCAGTGCCGACTTCGGCAGCCACACCCTGGTGCTGGCCGATCACAGCCATGACACCGCCGAGCTGGGCAGCGTGCGCTTCCATCGGCGCGATGAGAGC
>NZ_JBRRET010000051.1:0-21136 GCF_056760435.1 Stenotrophomonas sp. STEN008
GGGGGGGGGGGGGGGCGCGCGCGGCCCCCCCCCTCTTGCGCGGGGGGGGGGGGCGCCTCCCCCCGGGCGGAGACTTCCGACGCCCCATTGCCGTGGTAGCGCCGGGCCATGCCCGGCGGAGACGCCCGATCAACGCAGCGTCTGCTTCAGTGTCTCGGCATTGCCGTCGTTCGGCGCGGCTGGAACCTGCAGCAGGTGCGCCAGCAGCGGATAGACATCGACGTTGTCGAAGCCGTCGATCAGCAGCCCTTGACGGAACGACGGGCCGCTCGCCACGAACACCGCACGCATCGACGGCAGCGCCGGATCGTAGCCGTGCGAGCCGCCGTCGCGACGATCGCGCCTGGCGATCCAGTCCCGGGTCAGCGCGTCCCAGCCTTCATCCATCTGGCAGACGATGGCGGGTATGCGTGGATGCGTGCCGTAATGCCAGCGCGCAGGCAGGTTCTCCTTCTTCCAGCATTCGTAGTGGGCATGGCGGCCGAGCAGGGCACGTTCGGCCTCGGCTTCACGCCCCGCGACCGGCGCGAAGCCGACCGACTGGCCCTGGCTGACGTTGCGTGCGATGGCCGGGTCCACCATCGACTCGGTGGCGATCACCTGGCCTTCGCCCACCGCGGCCATGCCGTGATCGGAAACCACGATCACATTGGTGGTGGCTGTCAGGCCACGCTGCTGCAGTCCGTCGAGCACCTGGCCGACAACCTGGTCGGCCCGCACGATGGCTGCCGTGTACTGCTGCGACTGCGGCCCATGGTGATGCCCGGCCTTGTCGACGTGTTCCATGTACAGCGTGGCCAGGCGCGGCGCCTCGGCATCGCTGCGTGCCAGCCAGCCCAGTACGGTCTGCACACGTTGCTCGAACGGTTCCTTGTCGTTATACGCCAGCCACTGGCTGGGGCGCACGCCCTTGATCTCCGCTTCGCTGCCCGGCCAGGACCAGGTCGCGGAACGCACGCCGGCTCTCTCCGCGCTGACCCAGATCGGCTCGCCGCCCCACCAGTCGCTGCGGGTGACCGCCTCGCGGTTGCTCAGCGCGAAACTGCCCAGCGATGCGTCGTCCATCGCATTGTGGATGATGCCGTGATGGTCAGGGCGCAGACCGGTCACGATGGTGTAGTGGTTGGGGAAGGTCAGCGAGGGATAGGAGGGCGTCATCCAGCGTGCGCGCACGCCGCTGTCGATCATCCGCTGCAGGTTCGGAGTCAGCCCGCGGTCCAGCGCGTCGGCACGCAGGCCATCGATGGAGATCAGCAGCAGCTTCGGCGGTGCGGCCGTTGCCGCAGGCGTGGAGACGGTGGCGGTCGGGGCGGGTGCGGTGGTGCAGGCGGCCAACGGCAGCAGCAGCGCCAGCGCGCAGGTCAGGCGTACGGAAGTCATCCGCCCATCATAGTGCGAGGTAATGACGCGCCCAAGACACGGCGCGCCAGGACCGTCCGCGGTCAGATCCCTTTCCCGCGGGAAAAGGGATCTGACCCCGATCTCCCATCAGGCGAACAGCGGTACCTGGCGTTGCTCAAGCCGCAGCAGTGCTGCCTTGGTCTCCAGCCCGCCGCCGAAACCGGTCAGCGCTCCGTTGCTGCCGATCACGCGATGGCAGGGCAGGATGATCGGCAGGGGATTGCGGCCGTTGGCGGCGCCGACCGCGCGCGTCGCGCTGGGCTGGCCCAGGTGCTGCGCCAACTGCAGGTAGCTCCAGGTCTGGCCGAACGGTATCAACGCCAGGGCGTGCCACACGCGCAGCTGGAACGGGGTGCCGCGCGGTGCCAGCAGCAGATCGAATGTGCTGCGTTCGCCATGCAGGTACTGCAGCAGCTGTTCGCGGGCCTCGGGAAACGCGCCGGGCGCATTGTGCCAGTCGCTGCGTCCGCGCGCGGGGTGGCGGTTTTCAGGAAACAGCACGTGGGCCAGGCCACGTTCGTCACCGGCGATGGTGAGCTCGCCGATCGGGCTGTCAAAACGGTCGAACAACAACGTCATGTCTGTTCTCCAACGAACGTGCCGGACAGATGCCACAGATGCAGCACCGCATACGAGCGCCAGGGGCGCCAGGGCTGGGATCGCGCTTCGGTGGCGCGTTCGCTCAGGCGCTGCCCCTGGGCATGGCCGAGCACCTGCTGCAGCACCAGGTCACCTGCCGGAAACGCGTCGGGCTGGCCCAGGCCGCGCAGGGCGATGTACTGCGCCGTCCACGGGCCGATGCCGGGCAGTGCCACGCAGCGGGCGACGAATTCCTCCAGTGCCTGGCCGGGCCCGAAGTCGAGCTGGCCATTGACGCAGGCTGCGGCCAGTGCGCGCACGGTGGCGGCGCGGCTGCGTGGCAGACCGATCGATTCCAGAGGGGCGTCCGCCAGTACGGCGGGAGAGGGGAACTGGCGGTCGAACTCCGTCGGCATGCCCGGCAGGTGCGCGCCATGCGCGTCGACCAGACGGCGCGCGAAGGTGGTCGCCGCCGCGACGCTGACCTGCTGGCCGAGCACGGCACGCACCGCCACCTCGAAGCCATCCCAGCCGCCCGGCACGCGCAGGCCAGGGCGTTCGGCGATGCCGCGCGCCAGCAGCGGCTCTTCACCGAGCGCGGCATGCACCTGCTGCAGGTCGGCATCGAGATCGAATACCCGCCGCACGCGTCGCACGATGTCCGGTATCAGCCGCGGATCGACCGCACCCAACTGCAGGCGCAGTTCCGGCCGCTTCGGATCAGCCGTCACCCGCAGCAGGGTGGGGCGTTCAGGCGTGCCGAGCACGCGCTGGTAGCTGTCGTCGCCGATCAGTTCGATGCCCGGCAGGCTGCGCTTGCGCAGGAACGCCAGCATGCGCGGAAAATCCAGCGGAGGCCGGTAGCCCAGGCGCAGCACCAGGCCACCGTCATCGGCGGCCAGCGGGACGTGTTGGCGGCGCAGCGTGGTCGGCGCCATCCCGCAGCCCTGCAGGAAGGCGGTGTTGAAGCGGCGCAGGCTGTTGTAGCCCGCCGCGAGCGCAACGTCGGTGACCGGCAGGGTGGTTTCGGTCAGCAGCTGCTTGGCCAGCAGCAGGCGGTGGGTGGCGTGGATCTGGCCGGGCGTGGCGCCCAGGTGCTCCACGAACAGGCGCTGCAGCTGGCGTGCGCTGAGGCCGATCTTCGCAGCCAGGCCGGCAACCGGCTGCTCCTGCAGGAAGCCGCCGTGGATCAACGCCAGCGCCCGCTGCACGGCCTGGCCGGCCAGCGCCTGCTGTGCCTGCGGCGCCAGTTCGGGACGGCAGCGCAGGCAGGGCCGGTAACCGGCGGCAGTGGCTGCGGCCGCGCTCGGGAAATAGGTGATGTTGCGCGGCTTCGGCGGCGGCGCCGGGCAGACCGGCCGACAGTAGATGCCGGTGCTGCGCACGGCGGTGAAGAACACGCCATCAAAGCGCGCGTCACGGGCGAGGCGGGCACGGTCGCAGGCAGCGGTGTCGAGGACGAGGGCGGTGTTCATGCGGCCAGTCTAGGCCGCTCATGTGGCGGATACTCGCCGGATTCGGACATGGATGCAGCGGGTCGCGATCCGGGGTCAGAACCGGTTCAGTGCCACGTGCTGAATGCGCGCGCCGGGCAGGTAGACTGTGATCCTTGTTCCTGCGAAATCCGGTTGCCCGATGTCCGCCTTGATCCGCTGGTTGCCCCTGTTGTGTCTGGCCTTTGCGGGCTGCAGCCAGTTGGAGAATCCGGGCAACGTGACCGCGGCTGACAAGGCGGCACGGGCACCGGCCAGTGATGGCGACAACATGGTGTCGATCAATGCCGCCGACGCCCCACCACCGCCGTCCCCGCCGCGCAGCCGCGCTGATCGGCCGTGGCCGCAGGCGCAGCTGGAGAACGGCCGGGCCTGGGTCAGCTGCAGCACCGATTACGCGGCCGAAGGCGGCGACGGCGTGGAGCTGGAAGGGCTGCAGCGTGAGCAGATCAGCCAGGCGCTGCAGCCGTGTGCCGAACGGGGCCTGTTGCGGGTGCGCTACAACGGCAAGATCAATCCCGGGTTCGCCGAAATGATGTGGCGCCTGGCCGTGGTGGCCGACGCGCTGGAGATCCACAAGCGCATCCTCGATCTCGACTCCAGTGGTGGCCAGGTCGAATCGGCGATCATTGCCGGCGACAGCATCGGCGAATCGGGTTGGACCATCTGGGTGCGCGAAGGATCGATCTGCCACAGCGCCTGCGTGTTCGTGCTCGCGGCCGGCGACAATCGCCTGCTGACCGGCAAGGTCGGCATCCACCGCATGATGCGCATCAGCTCCAAGGCGACCTCGCGCGCCGAGCTCAACCGCGAGCTGCACGAGGTCTACGACAACGTGAAGGATTATCTGCAGCGCAACGGTGTGGCGGTCGGCGTTGCTGATCTGATGATGACCGTGCCCAACCGCAGCCTGCGCCTGCTGACCCCCGAGGAACTGCGGCAGTTCGGCCTGGATGGCACCAATGCGGTGCAGGACGACCTGGAACGGATCAAGCAGATGCGCGCGTGTGGCGACGATTTCGTGCAGCGCAAGGACGCGTTCCTGATCGCCTTCGACCAGCAGTGCAAGCGCGACGGTGCAGACATGGAATCGATCAACAGCTGCGGCCAGTCGCTCAAGCAGCGGTTCGGTTTCCCCGATCCGGTCTGCCCCGAGGAGAGCCCGCTGTCGGAGATCGACGTGGCCACGCTGCCACCGTCTCCTCCGCCGCAGGTTCCGGTGGCGGAACAGCCGGCAGTGGAGACGGAGACCCAGGCCTCACAGGCCGATGCCGAAGCAACCCAGGGCAGCGTGCCGCTGCGCTGACAAACGCCTCACCCGGCTGGCGTAGACTGCGGTTCCTTCCGATGAACCGGTGGTGTCCATGAAGCGCGCGCTCCTGCTGCTGTCCCTGTTGCCGCTTGCTGCATTCGCCCAGGTGCCCGCGCCCGCCACGCCGGCTCCGGCGCCGGCGCGCCCGGCGCCGAGTGCGCCGGCCGCCGCGCCACCGGCGACAGCGGCACGGCCGCCCGCACCGGCCCTCAGCCCGGCACAGCAGGCGCAGGTGCAGAAGCAGGACGCGGAGATGGGGGCGGCCGCACTGAGGGCCGCGCAGATGGTCGACGCCAACCGCGCGGGCGAGTTGTGGGATGGCGCATCAGCCGTAGCGCGGCGCGCGGTGACCAAGCCGGCCTTCATCAGCCAGCTGACCGCCGATCGCACCCGTCTGGGGGCCTTGAGTGGTCGCGGCCAACCGTCCATTACCCGGGTGAAGTACGCGGCCGGCGCCGTCGTGCCCGAAGGCCTGTACATCAATGTCAGCTTCCCGACCCGCTTCGCCAACAGTGCGCAGCCCGTGCGCGAACTGGTCTCGTTCCGCTTCGATGAGGACCAGGTCTGGCGCCTGGCCGGTTACAGCCTGCGCGCACCCGGACCCTGAAGGAGAACAGCATGGCGGCCGAACTGACACTGCTGGCGTGGTCGACGCTGCTGGGGTTTGTCTACATCTTCGCCACCTCCACGGTGGTGACCCGCGAGCGGGGCATGAAGTGGAACGCGTCGGCACGCGACGAACAGGGCCGGCCACTCAGCCCGCTGGCAGGGCGGCTGCAACGGGCCCAGTCCAACTTCCTTGAGACGTTCCCGTTCTTCGCCGCCGCCGCGATCGCGGTGGTGGTGGCCGGTCGCAGCAGCGAGACCACGGCACTGGCCGCGCAGGCGTACTTCTGGGCACGGGTGGTCTACCTGCCGCTGTACGCCGCAGGTGTGCCCTACGTGCGCAGCCTGGTGTGGCTGGTGTCGCTGCTGTCGATCCTGGCGCTGGTGTTCGCATTGCTGTGAGCCGGGCCTGATCCAGATCAAGGCCGGTCAGCTTTGCGGCGCTATGCTGGCTGCGACTGGATCGATGGCGGGAGCCGCGCATGCGCAGGATGGATGTGGTGGTGGTCGGCGCGGGGCCGGCAGGACTGTGCTTCGCACGCGCGCTGGCCGGCAGCGGGCTGCAGATCGGGCTGATCGAAGCGCAGCCACGCCAGGCGCTCGCCGAAGCGGCGTTCGACGGCCGCGAGATCGCGCTGACCCACGCGTCGCGGCAGAGCCTGGAGCAGCTGGGGCTGTGGGCACGGCTGCCGGAGGCCGAGATTTCCGAACTGCGCGATGCCAAGGTGATGAACGGCGGCTCGCCGTTCGCACTGACCTTCGCCAGCAGCCAGGTCGATGGTCAGCCGCTGGGTTGGCTGGTGCCCAATCATCTGATCCGCCGTGCGGCGTGGGACGCGGTGCAGCGCCAGGACGGCCTGGAGCTGTTCGACGGGCGCAAGGTGCAGGGCGTGCAGGCCGATGCGCAGGGCCATGTGGTCGCGCTGGATGACGGCAGCAGGCTGCATGCGCGGTTGCTGGTGGCCGCGGACAGCCGCTTCTCCGCAACCCGGCGCATGCTCGGCATCGGTGCGCAGATGCGCGACTTCGGCAAGTCGATGCTGGTGTGCCGCATGTACGTCGAACGCGACCATCACCACACCGCGTGGGAATGGTTCGGCTATGGTCGTACGATGGCGCTGCTGCCGCTCAATGAAGGCCAGGCATCTGCGGTGATCACGCTGCCCCCGCGTCGGATCGAGGATCTGCTGGCGATGGATGAGGTAGCCTTCGGTGAGGCCGTCAGCGGCTTCTTCGAGCATCGGCTGGGGGGCATGCAGCCGGTCGCCACGCCGCAGGCCTATCCGTTGGTGGGTGTCTATGCACACCATTTCGCAGGCGAGCGCTCGGCGCTGATCGGCGATGCCGCGGTGGGCATGCACCCGGTCACCGCCCATGGCTTCAACCTGGGCCTGGCCAGTGCCCAGCGCCTGGCGCGGGGCATCGCCGGCCAGCAGCGCCGCGGTGCGGACATCGCCGCGGCCGGCATGCTGGCCGGCTACCAGCGTGGCCATCGGATGGCGGCGCGACCGCTGTACGAGGCGACCAATGCGATCGCCAGCCTGTACACCGATGATCGGCGCCCGGCGCGGCTGCTGCGGGCAGCGGGCCTGCGTGTCGCCCAGGGCGTGGCACCGTTCAGGCAGCTGATCGCCTCGCACCTGACCCAGCGCGTGGCCTGAACAGGGTCAGATCAGCCGGCCCCCAGCACCCGGATCTGGCTGTCGGCGAATTCGACCACCTGGCCTGCGCGGATCTTGCAGGCCTTGCGCAGTTCAACTTCGCCGTCGACCCGTACCTGGCCCTCGCTGATGACCATCTTGGCCTCGCCGCCACTGGTGACCAGGTCGGCCAGCTTGAGCAGCTGCTTGAGTTCGACGTAGTCACCGTCGAGGTCGAATTCGAGAATCTGCATGGAGCGGGGGTTCCTGGGAAGGGGCGCAGGCCAGCGGCCGGGCCGGGAAGAGGGCGCGTATTGTGCGCCAGCACGGGGCCTGACGGCACGCGAAGGGAAAACTGTACGCCTCGTTCAGGATCAATGCGGTATCATTCCGCTCTGAGCGAGTGAAATCTCCTCCGACCGAGCAGCGCCAGGGCACGCGATAAGAAGGGCGCCCAAAGCGCGGACCATCACCTTTTTTATCGCACTGCCAGGAAGACGGCAGTGTCTTCGGAGTTCCCCATGTCCCAAGATTCCCAAGCGCAGCTGCAGTTCGCGCAGCTCGGCCTGTCCGAGCCCGTGATGCAGGCGGTCACCGCCATCGGCTACGAAACCCCGTCGCCGATCCAGGCCGCCACCATCCCGGCGATGCTGGAAGGCCGCGACGTGCTGGGCCAGGCGCAGACCGGTACCGGCAAGACCGCCGCTTTCGCACTGCCCGTACTGTCCAACATCGACCTGCAGCAGATCAAGCCCCAGGCGCTGGTCCTTGCGCCGACCCGCGAACTGGCCATCCAGGTCGCTGAAGCGTTCCAGTCCTATTCGTCGAAGATCCCGGGCTTCCGCGTGCTGCCGGTGTACGGCGGCCAGCCGTATGGCCAGCAGCTGTCGGCCCTGCGCCGCGGCGTGCACATCGTGGTCGGTACCCCCGGCCGCGTGATCGACCATCTGGACCGCAGCACCCTGGACCTGTCCGAGCTGAAGACCCTGGTGCTGGACGAAGCCGATGAAATGCTGCGCATGGGCTTCATCGACGACGTCGAAGCCGTGCTGAAGAAGCTGCCGGAGCAGCGCCAGGTGGCCCTGTTCTCGGCCACCATGCCGCCGCAGATCCGCCGCATCGCGCAGACCTACCTGCAGGACCCGGTCGAGGTCACCATCGCGGCCAAGACCACCACCTCGGCCAACATCCGCCAGCGCTACTGGTGGGTGAGCGGCATGCACAAGCTGGACGCGCTGACCCGCATCCTGGAAGTCGAGCCGTTCGACGCGATGATCATCTTCGCGCGTACCAAGGCCGGTACCGAAGAACTGGCCAGCAAGCTGCAGGCCCGGGGCCTGGCCGCTGCCGCCATCAATGGCGACATGCAGCAGGCCCAGCGTGAGCGCACCATCGCCATGCTGAAGGAAGGCAAGCTGGACATCCTGGTGGCCACCGACGTTGCCGCCCGCGGCCTGGACGTCGAGCGCATCAGCCACGTGCTGAACTACGACATTCCGTACGACACCGAAAGCTACGTGCACCGCATCGGCCGTACCGGTCGTGCCGGCCGCAGCGGCGAGGCGATCCTGTTCGCGACCCCGCGCGAGAAGGGCATGCTGCGCCAGATCGAGCGCGCCACCCGCCAGCCGATCGAAGAGATGCAGCTGCCGAGCGTGGAAGCGGTCAACGATACCCGCATCAACAAGTTCACCTCGCGCATCAGCGAAACGCTCGGCGCCGGCGGCCTGGACTTCTACCGCCAGCTGCTGGAGCGCTTCGAGAACGAGCAGAACGTGCCGGCCATCGAAATTGCTGCCGCGCTGGCGAAGATGCTGCAGGGCGACACCCCGTTCCTGCTGCAGCCGCCGGTGCGTGCCCCGCGGGAAGAGCGTGCGCCGCGCGAGCGCTTCGACCGGGGCGACCGTCCGGAGCGTGGCGATCGCTTCGACCGCAACGAACGTGGCCCGCGCTTCGAGCGTGGTCCCCGCCGTGACGACGCCGAAGGGGGTTTCGAGCAGCGTCCGCGCCGTGAAGTTCCGCCGCGCGGTGCGCCGGAGCAGGGCATGGAGACCTACCGCATTTCGGTCGGTCACCAGCATGGCGTGAAGCCGGCGAACATCGTCGGCGCCATCGCCAACGAAGCCGGCCTGGAAAGCCGTTACATCGGCCGCATCGACATCCACGACGACTTCTCGCTGCTGGACCTGCCGGCGCAGATGCCGCAGGACGTGCTGACCCACCTGCAGAAGGTGTGGGTGTCCGGCCAGCAGCTGCAGATGCGTCCGCTGGCCGCCGGTGAAGAGATCAATCCGGCACCGCGTCCGTTCAAGCCGCGCTTCGACAAGCGGGGTCCGGGTGGCCCGGGTGGCCCGCGTCGTGGTGGCCCGGGTGGTCCGGGCGGCGACCGTGACGGCCGTCCGCCGCGTCGTGATGGCTTCAAGCCGCGCGGCCCGCGCAGCTACTGAGCCAGACCTGCCGTGATCGACAACGCCAGCCCTCGGGCTGGCGTTGCTCGTTTGTGGACCCCGGTTTCGCACCGCCCACACATTCAGGGTCATAGGCTGGGCCGGTTCGAAGGGAGGTTGTCACCGCAGCACATTCGGGGGGATCCGGGATGGGTAGGAGTGGCACGGATATTCACAGCCGCCGGGTACCCATGTCCCGTGGGCTGGGGCTGAGGTTTGCGCTGTTGACGGGCATGGCGATCGGGCTGGTCGCATTGTCGGCGCTGATCCAGGAACTGCAGGCGGCTTCGACGGCGTGGATCGCCGGCCAGGGCTACTGGTCGCGTGGCCAGCAGGACGCCACGGCCGCTCTCAGCCGCTACCTGGCGCGGGGGGATGCCCGCGATCTGGAAGACGCCCGCCAGGCCCTGCGCGTGCCGATGGGGGACCTGCAGGGACGCCTGGCGCTGGAGCAGCCGAGACCGGATATCGAGCGTGCCCGACAGGGCTTCCTGCAGGGCGGCAACGCGCGTGCCGATGTGCCGCGGCTGATCTTTTCATTCCGTCACGCCCGTGACCTCGGCGCCTTCCGTGAAGCGACCGCCCTCTGGCGGGCGACCGACGGCGACCTGATGGCCGTGCACCGGCTGGTCGATGAACTGCAGCATCGTCATGCCGACGGTCCACTGCCGGTCGCCGCGCGCGACCGGTACCTGCAGCAGCTCCGTGATCTCGACCGGCGGCTGCAGGTGCAGGCGCAGGCGTTTTCGCAGGCGCTGCTGCGGATGGCTGCCGCTGTAAGGATGGCGACCCTGGTTGTCGGCGGCCTGTCGGTGCTGGCGATCAGCCTGATGGCCGTCGCCCTGGCGCGACGGGTCGGCAAGGATCTGACGGAGCATGAAAGCCGCTTCCGCGCAGCCTTCTACCAGGCCAATGTCGGCATGCTGAAGCTTGATGCCGGCGGCCGGGTGCTGGAAGCCAACCAGGCGATGGCGGACATCCTCGACCATCGCCGTGACGCACTGTTGCAGATGTCGCTGGGTGACCTGCTGATGGAAGGAGAGCTGGTCATCGACGGTGTTGGCCGGATCGACTGGGAGCGGCAGCTGCGGCCGAGCGAGCTGCGCTTCCGCCGTCGCGACGGCAGCCTGGTATGGGGGCGCTGGAGCGGTACCGGCGTGCGCAACACCGGTGGCGGGCTGTCGGTGTTCGCGATTGTCGAGGATGTCAGCCAGAACCATGCGCTGGCCCGCGAGATCGAACACCACGCCAGCCACGATCCGCTGACGGGCCTTATCAACCGGCGCGAGATCGAGCGCCTGCTCGAGCGTGCACTGCTGCAGGTGCGCAGCGAGGGGGGCACGCATGCGTTGTGCTACATCAACCTGGACCATTTCAAGCTGGTCAATGACAGCTTCGGCCATGCCGCTGGCGACCAGATGCTGCGCGGTTTCGCCGACTATCTGGTCGCCGCCGTGCGCGAGGGCGACTGGGTTGGCCGGTTGGGTGCCGACGAATTCGCGGTGTTCCTGGCCCATGCGGGCCAGGATGAGGCCAAGCGCGTGCTGCAGCGGGTGATCCGCAATCTTGGCCAGGCCACATTCCCGATCAGCGAAGGCAGCCTGCAGCTGAGCTGCAGCATCGGCGTGGTCGAGGTCAGCCAGGAGGCCCCTGATGTCAACTGGCTGATGAGCGCAGCCGACAGTGCCTGTTACGCAGCCAAGCAGGCCGGTCGCAACCGCGTGCACTGTTTCAACGAGGACCGCATGGCGCTGGACGAACGGCGCCTGGAGGCCGAGCGCCTGCAGGGCGTGAGCCGGGCGATGGCCGAGAACCGCATGCTGCTGTACGCGCAGCGCATCGCCCGGGTGGGTGACCCGGGCTATCTGCACTACGAGGTGCTGGTGCGCATGCGCGACAGCGACGGTACGCTGCATCTGCCCGGCCAGTTCATGCCGGCGGTGGAGCGCTACGGCATGGCGGTGACACTGGACCGGCATGTGCTCGGCCTGCTGTTCCGGCACCTGCAGGTGTGCCCGGCGCATGTGCGCCAGCTCGGCCTGTGCAACGTCAACGTGTCCGCACAGTCGATCGCCGAACCCAGCTTCCTGGCTTTCGTCTGCGACCTGCTGGAGCGCAACCGCGTACTGGCGTCCAAGCTCTGCTTCGAGATCACCGAGACGGCCGCGATCAGCAATCTGAGCCAGGCGCGGGCGTTCATCGATGCGGTGAAGGCGCGTGGCTGCCGGCTGGCGCTGGACGATTTCGGATCGGGTCTGTCCTCGTTCGGTTACCTGCGCCAGCTGCCGGCCGACATGCTGAAGATCGACGGTGCATTCGTGCGCGACATGGATGTCGATCCGGTCAGCCATGCGACCGTGCGCGCGATCACCGAACTGGGCCGCGAACTGCAGATGGAGGTCGTGGCCGAGTGGGTGGAGAGCAGCGAAGTGGCAGGGGCACTGACCCGGCTGGGCGTGCAGGGGCTGCAGGGCTATGCGATCGAGCGGCCGCAGCCACTGGAGCGGATGACCCTGACCGACCTGCGGCCGGTCAGGCTGAAGGCGGTGAAGGGCCCGCCGGCCGCAGGCTGAACGCTGGTCCGCGACGATTGTCTACACCTGCATGCCACGGACGGCTGCGATAATGCACGCCAGGGGCGACGCGCAGTGGGCGCGGGCGTAAGCAGAACAGGATGTGGCGTGGTCGTCAGGCAGTGGCAGTACGGAACTGGGGTGGTGCTGGTCGTGCTGCTGGTGTGGTTGGCAATGCCGTGGCCTGCGCAGGCCGGTGCGGCGATGCACGGTCCCGACTACCTGCTGGTGGGCGTTGCCACCGCCGAGCCTACGCCGCATCGCGCCTGTACCGCGCAGATGCTGGCCGGACCACGCCAGCAGGTGCGGGTGCCGGCGCCGCCGGCGGGCTGGTCGGGCGAACCCCAGGCGCTGGATGTGTTCAATGTGTTCGCGGGCGAGGTCCAGGTACGGCACGGCGACCGCGAGATCTGCGGCGACATGCATGATGCGCGTACCCGCGACTCGCGTTTCCGTGCCGGCGTGGGCCTGGTTGCGGTGCCGCCGGCCGGCAGTCACGAGCCATTCCTGGTCTCGTGGCAGACGCCGCTGAAGGATCGTTGGGTACCGACGCTACGGCTCGGCGCACCCAGCCCGGTGCAGCAGAACGACACTGCGCGGCTGCTGGTCCGCGCGGCCTGCATCGCGGTGGCGCTGGCCTTGGCGCTGTCGGCGCTGATGGCCTATCTGACCACCCGTGATCGCAGCTTCCTGGTGTACATCGCGGGTACCGGCGTGCTGGTGCTGTGGCAGGCCATCCTCGGAGGCCTCAGCGGCTATCCGGAGCCGTGGCTGCCGGTCGGCACGCGTGGCGCCTGGTGGCTGCTGGCGCTGACGGCAGCGAGCCAGGCACTGGTGCTGCCTGCCCTGTGGTGGCTGAACGGTGGCGACCGGTTGTGGCCGAAGTCACGCCTGCTCCAGCAGATGGTCCTGTGCGCCCTGCTGGGCGTAGCCGCGCTGGTGCCGTGGCTGCGCTGGGATCAGCTCGGATGGGTCGCGCAGGGGCTGCAGGTGACCTACCTGGCCGGCTGCGGCGTCTCCCTGCTGATGGGGATAGGGGCGCGGTGGCGTGGCGACCGCTGGGCACTGGCTGGATTGGCGGCGCTGGCGCCGATGCTGGTGCTGATCGGCGCCGACGCCTGCGCTGCGGAGTGGCTGCTGGAGTACCGGGTGGAGGCGCTGCAGCTGGCGATCACCTGGCTGCTGATGATGGCGGCCTACGCCCTGAACCTGCGGCTGGGACGCCTGCGCCAGCAGCGTGACGAGATGCGCCAGCTGGCCGAGACCGACGGCCTGACCGGGCTGCCCAACCGCCGCGCCGGTCTGCGGGAGCTCGGCCATCATCTGGAACGGGTGGATCGTGAGCGTGGCCCGATGGTGATCGGCTTCCTCGACATTGATCTGTTCAAGGACATCAACGACCGCCACGGGCATGAGGTGGGTGACCAGGTACTGGTCGCCGTGGCCCGTGCGCTGCGGGCCGCCGTGCGCAGCCAGGACCAGGTGGTGCGGATGGGCGGCGAGGAGTTCCTGCTGCTGATGCCGGGGATGCCGCGCGAGGCGGCGGCGGCGCGGCTGGATCGCCTGCGCCAGCGCATCACCGAGGCCTGCCAGGCCCTGCAGGTGCCGGGGCTGGAGGTGACCGCCAGCATCGGCCTGGCCCAGTGGCGGCCGGGCGAGGACGACCTGGCCGCGCTGCTGCGCCGGGCCGACCATGCCATGTACGTGGCCAAGCGCGCGGGCCGTAACCGGGTGTTCGACGGCGAAGAACTGGATCCACCCGCACCAGCATGAACCTGACAGGGCGGCGATGCCGGATAATAGGGCGATGACCACCCGACTCAACAAACATATCGCCGATACCGGCTTCTGCTCCCGTCGCGAGGCCGACCGCCTGATCGCCGCCCGCCGGGTCACCGTCAACGGCCATCCGGCCGGCACCGGTGCCGTGGTCGGCGAGGGCGACCAGGTGCTGGTCGACGGCCAGCCGCTGCGTGCCCGTACCGCACGCAAGCCGGGGGCGCGCCGCCACGTCTACATCGCGCTGAACAAGCCGGTCGGCGTCACCTGCACCACCGAAAGCTCGGTGAAGGGCAACATCGTCGACTTCGTCGGCCACGAGCAGCGCATCTTCCCGATCGGCCGCCTGGACAAGGAGTCGGAAGGACTGATCCTGATGACCAGCAATGGCGACATCGTCAACCAGATCCTGCGTGCCGAGAATGGCCACCAGAAGGAGTATCTGGTGGCGGTGAACAAGCCGGTCACCGACGAGTTCCTGCGCGGCATGGCCCGTGGTGTGCGCATCCACAACCAGATGACCCTGCCTTGCCGCACCTCGCGCATCGCCAAATTCGGGTTCCGCATCACCCTGGAGCAGGGCCTGAACCGGCAGATCCGCCTGATGGCGGCGGAGTTCGGTTACCGCGTCACCCAGCTGCGCCGCGTCCGCATCGACAACATCAAGATCGGTGCGCTGAAGCCGGGCCAATGGCGCAACCTGACCGAGCAGGAACTGCACGGCCTGCTGCCGCAGCAGCAGGACTGGTGAACGACAGCGGTCGGACGTCGGCCCGGCCGCGCATCGGATAGACTCCGCCGAGACCTGCCGGAACATGACGCTGCATGATCAAGCCCGACAAGCCCGCCAATGAAGCGCTTCGCCTGGAAGCGCTGTACCGCTACCGCATCCTTGATTCGGAACGCGAGAGATCGTTCGACGATCTGGTGGTGATCGCCAAGGCGGTCTGCGGCACGTCGATGGCGGCCGTCACGCTGATCGACGTTGAGCGGCAATGGTTCAAGTCGATCCAGGGCATCGATGCCACCGAGACCCTGCGCAGCGAATCGATGTGCGGCCATGCGATCCTGCAGCCGCAGGAGGTAATGGTGGTCGAGGACGCACTGCAGGACGTGCGCTTCCATGACAATCCGGTGGTGGTGGGCGATCCGCACATCCGCTTCTACGCCGGCGCACCGCTGATCAGTTCCGACGGACTGCCGCTCGGGACGCTGTGCGTGTTCGATGCGCGCCCGCAGCATCTGGAACGGGCCAAGGCCGAGGCACTCAGTGCGCTGTCACGGCAGGTGATGCTGGTGATGGAGCTGCGCCGCTTTGCACTGGACATCCAGAAGCACATGCTGGAACGCGATGACTACGAACGCCTGTTGTCCGAGTATCACGATGTGCTGCTGGCACAGAACGCGGATCTGGCCGAACAGAGCCGTACCGATGCACTGACCGGGCTTCCGAACCGGCGGGCGATGGCGATCGCGCTGGAAGAGTCCCTCGCCGATGCCGATGGCCAGCCACGACAGGTTTGCGTGGCATTGCTGGACATCGACCACTTCAAGAGCATCAATGATTTCCACGGGCATGCGACCGGTGACCGTGTGCTGGCCGAACTGGGGGCATTGCTGCGCGGGCATTTCGCCGGCGGCGGAACGGCGGCGCGGTATGGCGGCGAGGAATTCGTGGCGGTGATGCCGGACACGGATCTCCACGCGGCAGGCGTGCAGTGTGAGTTCCTGCGTATGGCCGTGGGCAACCTGCCGCTCGGCTTTCCGGTCACGGTCAGCATCGGCGTGGCCATGCATCGCGCCGGCGACAGTGTCGACCAGACCCTGGCTCGTGCCGACGCGGCGCTGTACCGGGCCAAGGGCAACGGACGCAACCGCGTGGAGTTCGCGGACTGAGCCGGCCGTCCGCAACCGGCGGCCCCATCGCTGCATGGCGCCGGGTCGCAGCGGGTGCGAACGCCCGGGGTCACCATGGTTGCCCTGTTTCCAAGGATGACCACCATGCTGCAGACCCTGGCCGTCGCCAATTATCGCTCGCTGCATACGCTGGTGCTGCCGTTGCAGCAGCTGAACGTGATCACCGGCGACAACGGCAGCGGCAAGTCCAGCCTGTATCGGGCGCTGCGCCTGCTGGCTGAAACCGCCCAGGGCGGGGTGGCCTCAGCGCTGGCGCGCGAGGGTGGGCTGGGCTCGGCGCTGTGGGCAGGGCCCGGCAGGATCGATCGCCGGCTAGCTGCAGGCGAGATTCCGCTGCAGGGAGGGCCGCGACAGGAGCCGGTAGGCCTCAGACTGGGTTTCACCACCGATGACTACGGCTACGCCATCGACCTCGGTTACCCGCCGCCCAGCCTGTCGGCATTCGCCCTGGACCCGCAGATCAAGGCCGAAGCAATCTGGGCCGGTCCCTTCCTGCGCACAGCCAGTCAGCTGGTGGATCGCCGGGGCGGGATGGTGCGGCAGCGCCATGCACGTGGCTGGGATGTGCTGGACGACCGGTTGTCGCTGTTCGACAGCCTGTTCACCCAGGTAGCTGATCCGCAGCGCATGCCGGAGACCTTCGCCCTGCGCGAGTACATCCGGCGCTGGCGCTTCTACGATCACTTCCGCAGCGATGCCGATGCCCCGGCACGGCAGCCGGCGATGGCCACGCGTACCCCGGTGCTGCACCACGATGGCCGCGATCTGGCCGCAGCGTGGGTGACCATCCTGGAAAACGGTGACCCGGTCGCGCTGGCTCGCACGGTGGACGATGCCTTTCCCGGGGCTTCGGTGGGATTCGAGGTGCTGGATGGACGGATGGTGCTGCGGTTTCACCAGCCCGGCCTGCTGCGACCGCTGTCGATGGCCGAACTGTCCGACGGCACGCTGCGTTTCCTGCTGCTGGCTGCTGCCCTGCATACGCCGCGGCCGCCGCCGCTGATGGTGCTCAACGAACCGGAAACCAGCCTGCATCCTGACCTGCTGCCTGCGTTGGCGCGGCTGATCGTGGCGGCCAGTTCACGCAGCCAGGTGTGGGTGGTGTCGCACGCCAGCCGCCTGATCGCCGCCCTGGAGCAGGCGCCCGCCTGCCATTCCGTGCATCTGCACAAGGAACACGGCCGCACGCTGCTGAGCGGGCAGGGCCTGCTGGACGCGCCGGCATGGCACTGGCCGCGGCGGTGACGTGCCCGCTCAATCGGCGATGTTGCGGGCCTCCGCGGTGCCGAGGATTTCCGGGTGCTGCAATGGCTTGCGGCGGTTCAGCAGCGGATGCAGGAAGACCGCACCGACGATGATCGCCACGCCCAGGTAGAACCAGGGAGTGACTTCGTGCTGCTCGCGCAGCAGCAATACCGCCAGCAGCACCGCATACACCGGTTCCAGGTTGGTCACCAGCTGCACGGTGTAGGCGCTGAGGTGGCGCAGCGCGACCAGGGCGAGGGCGAACGGCAGCAGGGTGCAGATGCCCGCCAGTACCAGCAGCAGGATGCCGTCGTGCAGGTCCGGCACCACCCACAGCGGGCTGGCCAGGGCCGGCAGCAGGTAGGGCATCAGCGGCGCAAGCAAGGTCAGGGTCAGGGTGCCGGCCCCCAGTTCAAGCGCAGTCACCGTCAACGGATCGGCGTGGCTGACCATGCGCTTGTTGAGCGAGCCGAACACCGCCACCAGCAGTGCAGACAGCGCGCCAACCAGAACCCCCAGCCGCATGCCATCCGGCACGCCCCCCACCACCAGCGCCACGCCCGGCAGAACTGCCAATCCGAAGGCCAGTTCGCGCAGCTGGAACGGACGCTTGGCCACCCACGGCTCGATGATCGAGGTGAACACCGGTGCCAGCGCGATGCAGGTCGCCGCCACCGAGGCATTGGCCAGTTTCACCGCACCATAGAACGTCAGCCAGTGCAGGGCAACCAGCGCACCGATGCCGGCGTATCCGGCCACCACCCGCAACGGCAGCGTGCGCAGGCCGCGCCACACCCGTGGCAGCAGTGCCAGCATCGCCGTCACCAGCAGCATGCGCCACCACACCAGCGGCAGCGCCGGCAAGGTGATCAGCTTGCCCAGGATGGCCGTGACGCCCCACAACAGGACACAGAAGTGGATCTGCCAAAGTGCTTTGCGGGTGTCGGGCGTGCTCATCCGCCTATTGTGCGGCAAGGCGGTGACCGCTGGGCGTCGGCAGCTCGATCCTGGCCGCGTTTACCGCCCCTGAGACCCGAGCAGGTCGTCCAGCCGCCGCTGCAGGGCCATCGCCGCGGCCGGATTGCGTGCCTTGCCGGCACCGATGCAGAGCAGGTACACCTCTCGTGGCGTCGATGGAGCGGATCCGGCAAGGCATGGCAGGTCGTCGACCGGCTCGCCGACGGCCCAGCGCCGGGCGCGTTCGGCCCAGCGCTGCTGCGTGGCGGCAGGCAGCCCCTGCAGCAGACGGGCCTGGCTGCGCTTGATGCGCGCGTAGACGAAGCTGGCGGTGACGTCGCCGTGCAGCGGGGCTTCGTCGCTGTCTTCGATGACCAACGCCACCCCGTGCCTGCGCGCGGCAGTGACCAGGGATGCGCTGTGCACCTGCGGATTGCGGATTTCAACAGCGTGCTGCAGCGCCACGCCATCGAGCTGCTTCGGCAGCTGGGCCATCAGCGCGTCCAGTGCCCCGGCATCGGCAGGATGGCGGGGATCGAACTGCCACAGCAGCGGCCCGAGGCGGTCGCCCAGGGCGATCGCTGCCTGCAGGAACGGCGCGGCGGCCTCGACGGTGCCGGACAGGTCGCGACGCTGCACCAGATAGCGGGGTGCCTTCAGGGAGAAGCGGAAGCCGGCCGGAGTCTGCGACGCCCACTGCGCGCACTGGGCCGGGGTCGGGGTGCGATAGAAGGTGCCGTTGATCTCGATGCAGCGCAGGGCACGGCTGGCGTGCGCCAGTTCCTCCCGCTGCGGCAGGCCGGGCGGATAGAACATGCCGCCGCGCCATTCCGGGAACACCCAGCCGCCGATGCCGCAGCGGATGGGGGCGGGTGCCGGCGCGGTCACTGGCGGTGGTCCGCGCGCCAGGGATCGTAGCTGCCGAACCACCACACGTAGCCTTCCGGATCGGCACAGGCGTAGCCACGGCCGCCATACGCCTGGTCGGCAATGTCGATCACGATGCGCGCGCCGGCCGCCTTGGCCCGCGCATAGTGCGCGTCGGCGTCGCTGACGATCACGCAGGCGCTCTGGGTCTGGCGGCCCCCTGTTTCGTCAGGCATCACCGCCAGCTTCGACCACGCGCTGTCGTTGCTGGTCGAACCCAGCATGATCATGCCGTGCCCGAACACCAGCTGCGCGTGGAACACCACGTCGCCATCGGCGTACACCGCCTGCGCCTGGAAGCCGAACGCGCGCTGCAGCCAGTCGATCGCCGCCAGCGCGTCGCGGTAGCGCAGGCATGGAATGATGGTGGATCCACTGCTTGATCGGCCGTTCTCGTCCATGGCACCCCTCCTATGGCACAGGGCACGATGCGCCGGCGACCGTTACCATCCCGCGAAACCCCGGTGATGGCCTGCACATGGCCGCGACCCCTGCTCGGAGATGGTTCTGGATGAATACCTGGATTGGAGGAGCCGTGCTGCTGGCCTGCACGACCATGGCGAATGCTGCAACGCCCCCGCAGCTGCAGGATCTGGATGCGACCGTCGAGCGCGTGCGTGCGCAGTTCGACGTGCCGGGCATCGCCGTTGCCGTGGTCAAGGACGGCAAGGTGGTGCTGGAACGCGGCTGGGGCGTGCGTGAGCAGGGCAGGCCGGATCCTGTGCAGGCCGATACCCTGTTCGCGATCGCCTCCAATACCAAAGCGTTCACCGCCACCTCGCTGAACCTGCTGGCCGAGGACGGCAAGCTGAAGATGGACGACAAGGTGATTGACCACCTGCCGTCGTTCCGCATGTCCGATCCGTTCGTGACCGGGCAGATGACGATCCGTGACCTGCTCTCGCATCGCAGCGGCCTCAGCCTGGGCGCGGGCGACCTGCTGTTCTGGCCGGCCACCGCCTACAGCAATGCCGAAGTGGTGGAGCGGCTGGGCAAGGTGCCGTTGAAAGGGGGATTCCGCGAGAGCTATGCCTACGACAACATCCTGTACGCCGTCGCCCAGCAGGTGATCGAGCACGTTTCCGGCATGAGCTACCAGCAGTTCCTGCAGACCCGCATCTTCGACAAGGTGGGCATGGCGGGCACGCGCTACAACGCCGACCACCTGCGGCCCGGCGACAAGGCGGCCGTCGGACACGCCAAGTACGATTTCAAGGATCTGCGCACCGTCGCACCGCTGACCTGGTCGAACAATGCCGGGGCCGGCGGCATCTATTCCAGCGCGCACGACATGGCGCGCTGGATGCAGGTGCAGCTGGCCGAGGGCGCGCTGGCCGATGGCAGCCCGCTGTTCACCGCGAAGAGCCAGCAGCAGATGTGGCGCATGATCACGCCGCAGTCGATTCCGGCGCCGAGCGTGCCGGAGCTGGCACCGGCGCGGCCGAACTTCGCCGGTTACGGCGAAGGCTGGAGCCTGAGCGATTACCGCGGGCAGAAGCTGGTCTGGCACACCGGTGGCTGGCCGGGCATGGTCTCGCGGCTGACGCTGGTGCCGGGCGAGAAGCTGGGGGTCGTGGTGCTGACCAACCAGGAAGTGGGCGCCGCGTTCAACGCGATCACGCTGAGCGTGCTCGATGCCTATCTGGGTGCGGAGAAGCACGACTGGGTGGACGCCTATGCCAAGGCCGTGGCCAAGGGCCAGGACAAGGCCGATGAGGCCTGGGCCAAGCACCAGGCAGCGCGTGTCAGGGGCAGCACTCCCTCGCTGCCGCTGGCCGGTTACACCGGCACCTTCCGCGACCGCTGGTATGGCGACATGCAGATCAGCACGGAAGGCAAGGGGCTGCGCCTGCGCTTCATGAAGACCGCGCAGCTGAGCGGCCGGCTGGAGCACTGGCAGCACGACACCTTCATCGTGCGCTGGGACGACCGTTCGCTCAATGCCGATGCCTTCGTGAACATCAGTCTCGACCCGGATGGCAAGGTGCGCGAGGTGCGCATGCAGCCGATCTCCGACCTGACCGATTTCAGCTTCGACTTCCAGGACCTGCTGTTCACCCCGGTCAACTGACGGCGCAGGGCATGGCCCGGCGCTACCGCGACGGGTAGTCAACTGACGCCGCATGATCGGTAGCGCCCGGCCAAGCCCGGCCCCCACCGGCCCGCCCTACCCGCACCCCGCATCGTCGGGTTGGGGGGACAAACCGCAAGGGGTACAACGTGGGGTTCAAGATGCGAGGGATTGCGCTGTTACGTTGGT
>NZ_JBRRET010000052.1:0-20103 GCF_056760435.1 Stenotrophomonas sp. STEN008
GGGGGGCCCGGCACCGCGGGCCGGGCCGGGCCGGGGGCACCCCAGGGGGCGCCAAACACCCGGTCGCGCGGGGCCTGGCCGGGGGGGGAACCCCGGCGGCCTCAGGCCGCCATCGCCACCTTGCGCAGGCGGTCCAGCACGAAATCGGCCAGCTCGTGCGGGGAGTACTTGGCGACGAAGGCATTGGCGCCCACGCGCTCGACCATCGCGTTGTTGAATACGCCCGACAGCGAGGTGTGCAGCAGCACGTACAGCCCCGCCAGCCCCGGATGGCGCCGGATTTCCGTCGTCAGCGTGTAGCCGTCCATCGCCGGCATCTCGATATCGGAGATGACCATGGCGTAGCGGTCGGCGGGATTCTCGCCCGAGGCGTGGATCTGCAGCAGGTGGTCCAGCGCCTGCCGGCCATCGGAGAGCAGGGTGGCGCCGACCCCCAGCTGGTCCAGTACGCTGCGGATCTGCTGGCGTGCCACCCGCGAGTCGTCCACCACCAGCACCTGCAGCTGCGGGCCGTCGGCAGGCATGGCCATCTCTGGATCGAGCACGGCCTCGCCCCGGATCTGCGCGATGTCGGCCAGTACGCTTTCCACGTCGATCACCTGGATCAGCTCGCCCTGGAAGCGGGTGACCGCCGTCAGATAGCTCGATTCAGCGCCCAGTTCCGGTGGCGGATGGATGTCCTCCACCGCGATGTTGACGATGCGCTCCACGCCGCTGACCAGGAAGCCCTGGATCGAGCGGTTGAATTCAGTGACGACCAGGTAGCCGGGCGAGGTATCGGCATCCGGCTCGCGCTCGGGATGGCCGATCGCCAGGCCCAGGTCCAGGACCGGCACCGAGCGTCCGCGTACATCGGCCACGCCGGCGAACTGCCCGGGCAGGCCGGGCACCTGGAACAGCTCCGGGCGCCGCAGCACTTCCTGCACCTTGAATACATTGACGCCAAAAAGCTGACGTCCGCCGAGGCGGAACAGCAGCAGCGCCAGTCGGTTGTGGCCGGCCAGGCGGGTCCGCTGGTCGATCCGGTTGAGCAGGTCATGGGACATGGCTGCTGTATCGGCGTGCAGCGGCGGGAACTTGAGGGTCCGATCCAGCGGCGCCGAGTGTGGTGCCGCGCATCGCACTGGCACGCCGCTTGCACGCGTCCGGGCCAGGTCCCATCGACAGGAGGCGCCATGCGCCCGATCTCCTCCATCCTGGCAGTCGCACTGGCCGTTGCCTCGCCCTGGGCAGTGGCCGCCGACTGGCAGCCGGTGGCCAGCATCCGTGCGGCGGCGTTGTCGAGCCTGCCCGCCGGCAGCGAAGGCGAGGCCCAGGTGGCTGACGCGCTGCGTCTTCCCCGGTGCGCGGGAGCGCTGCAGGTGCAGCCGACAGCGAACACCACGGTCGAGGTCAGCTGCCCCGATGCGGGCGGCTGGCGCCTGTTCGTACCGGTGAAGGTGCGGCGCAACCAGACGGTGCTGGTGCTTGCACGCGGCATCGCTGCTGGAGAAACGCTGACGGCTGCCGATATCAGTACCGCCCAACGCGATGCTGCACGCATTGCCGGGGCCGTGCTGGCCGATCCCAATGCAGCGATCGGCCGCATCGCCCGGCGTCCGCTGCAGGCTGGAACGCTGCTGTCGAGCAACGACCTGGTCACCCAGCGTCTCATCAAGCGCGGAGACAATGTGGCGCTGGTGTCGCGGCGCGGCGCGGTCGAGGTGCGCATCGCGGGCCGGGCGATGGGCGATGCCGGCGAGAACGAACGCATCTCGGTGGAGAACCTGTCCTCGCGGCGCATCGTGCAGGGCACGGTGGATGCCCGTGGTGACGTAATCGTGGCGCGTTGAATTCCCGCAAGATTTCCCTAAAGATCACGGCCCTGCGGCCGTTATCCCTTGTGAACGGCAACTCCAGGACACCCCATGAGCCAGAAAATCGACGGCAACCTGCAGGTCCCCCAGGCACTGCGCAGCGTGACGAACCCGGCCAGCAAGCCCGGCGTCAGCAGCGACTCGCCGGCGCGTCCTGTGGAGGCGGCCGACAGCCTGCGCCTGACCGGCGAGGCCACCAATCTGCAGGCCATCGAACGCGAACTGACCACGGCGCCGGCGATCGACGCCCAGCGCGTGGCCGCCGTGCGCGAATCGCTGCAGAACGGCACCTATACGATCAATCCGGACGCGATCGCTTCGCGCATGCTTGAGCTGGACCAGCAGCTGCACGGATGACCGCGGCGATGAGCGAGCCGTTGCAGCGCCTGGCGCTGGCCCTGGACGTCGAACGCCAGGCCCTGGTCGAGCATGACGTGCACGCATTGATCCGCGCCACCGGCGCCAAGCTGGAGGCGCTGCGTGCGCTGGAAGGCGCACCGCCGGTGGGCGAGGGCGAACAGCTGCAGGAGCTGGCCGAGCGCAATCGCGCCAACGGCGTGCTGCTGTCGCGCAGGCGCCGCGAAGTGAACTGGGCGCTGCGCCAGCTGGGCCGCAGCGAAGAGGCCTCGGCCTACGATGCCAAGGGGCAGGCCCACGCAGTCACCGCTGGCCGTCCTCTGGCGGTGGCCTGACGCAACTTCGCGCGGACCTCCCGGCTCGCAGGCTGTCGCCTGCGGCACGACCGCGTATATTGGGCGCCTGTTCGAATGCCCCTGAGCCGCCGTGTCCGCTGCCAACGTCCTGGTTACCGCCCCCCTTCCACCACAGCCGGTGCTGCAGGCGTTGCTTGAACGCCTGCGCGAGGGCCTGCTGCTGTTCACCGAAGACGGTCAGGTCGCCTTGGCCAATCCGGCCGCGCAGAACCTGCTGGCCAGCGACGAAGGCCTTCTGCCGGCACCACAGCGCCTGCGTCAGCTGCTGCCGCCGGACGCGCTGGAGCACGCCCGCCAGAACGGTCACTGGAACGGCAGCCTGCCGCTGGGCGAGGGCGTGGTCATCGCGCATCTGTACCATCACGGTCCGCCCGGGCAGGGCCACTACTTGGCACTGTTCCGCCACATCGAGGGCCAGGAAGACTACGAGCGCGAGCTGCAGCAGCGCCATGCCGAACTGCGCCAGGCCTACCTTCGACTGAACGGCACGCAGGAAAAGCTGCTGCAGTCGGAGAAGATGGCGTCCATCGGCCAGCTTGCCGCCGGCGTCGCGCACGAGATCAACAACCCGATCGGCTACGTGCACTCCAATCTCGGCAGCCTGCAGGAGTACCTGCGCAGCCTGTTCACCGTGATCGAGGCCTACGAGCGCGCCCTGCGTGCGCCCGACCCGAAGGCGCTCATCCCGGAGATCGACGACATCCGTGACCGGCTGGACATCGACTTCATCAGCCGCGATCTGCCACAGCTGATGGCCGAGTCACGCGAGGGCATCGAGCGGGTGACGCGCATCGTGCGCGACCTCAAGGACTTCTCGTACTCCGGCCGCGATGAGTCGTGGAAGCTGGTCGACCTGCACGCCGGCCTCGAGTCCACCATCAACATCATCTGGAACGAGCTCAAGTACAAGGTCACCCTGGTGCGTGAGTTCGGCCAGCTGCCGCTGGTCGAGTGCCTGCCGTCCGAACTCAACCAGGTCTACATGAACCTGCTGCTCAACGCCGGCCATGCCATCGCCGAGCGCGGCACCATCACCGTACGTACCGGCGTGGATGGCGACCATGTCTGGGTCGAGTTCGAGGATACCGGTGGCGGCATCTCGCCCGAACTGCGCCAGCGCATCTTCGATCCGTTCTTCACCACCAAGCCGGTGGGCAGCGGAACCGGCCTGGGCCTGTCGATCTCCTACAGCATCATCAACAAGCACCACGGTCGCATCGATCTGGACAGCACCCCCGGCGTCGGCTCGCGCTTCCGCGTGGTGCTGCCGGTGAAGCAGCCGCGCTGAGCCGCCGCACGGCACAGGTGCACGGTAGCGCCGGGCCATGCCCGGCGGCCTCCATCACCGCAACGGCGGGCGATCCTCGCCACCGTCACCTGCGTCCATGGCCACCGGGCCGGCGTTGCTGCGGCGCTGTTCCTCGTAGGTACGGAAGGCCTGGTGGATGTGCTTGCGCAGCTCGTCGTCGTTCCATGGTTTGGTCAGGAAGCGGTAGATCGCGCCGCGGTTGATCGCGTCGGTCACCGTGTTCAGATCGGTGTAGCCGGACAGCACGAGGCGGATGGTGTCGGGGTACAGCATTTTCACCCGGCCCAGGAACTCGGTGCCGCTCATGTCGCTCATGCGCTGGTCGGACAGGATCACCTGCACATCGTTGATCGCCAGCAGATCGAAGGCGTCGCGCACGTTGCCGGCGGCAAGGATGCGGTAGCCGTCGCGACGGAACAGCCGCACCAGCGAGCGCAGCACGTTCTCTTCGTCGTCCAGCAGCAGCAGGGTGCGGTCCGGGCGGGTCTCGGCGAATGCTTCCGGGCGCAGGTAGCGCCGGCGCAGGGTCATGCCCGCGGCATCGGCCGACATCGGTTCGCCGAACAGATAGCCCTGGAACACATCGCAGTCGTTGCGGCGCAGGAAGCCCAGCTGTGCCTGCGATTCCACACCGTTGGCGATCACCGTCATGCCCAGCTGGTGGCCCATGGCGATGATCGCACGGGCGATGGCGGCCTCGCGGTTGCCGGCGGGCGCGCTCTTGATGAAGCTGCGGTCGATCTTCAGCTTGTCCACCGGATAGCGCACCAGCGCGCTCAGGCTGGAGTCGCCGGTGCCGAAGTTGTCCAGGCTCAGGCTGATGCCTTCGTTGCGCAGGTTGGCCAGGGTCTCGTGCACGAAATTGACGTTGTTGGTCAGCGCGCTTTCGTTGATCTCCAGCGTCAGCATCTGCGCCGGCACGCCCGCTGCCTGCAGCAGCGACATCACTTCGGCGAAGAAATTCGGTCGCAGCAGCTGCAGGGTGGAGACATTCACCGCAATGGTGAAGTCGTCGAATCCCTGGTCGCGCCACAGCCGCGCCTGCTTGAGCGCACCCTCCAGCACCCAGGTGCCGATCTGCACGATGATGCCGAGCCGCTCGGCCGTTCGCATGAAACGCTCCGGTACCAGCATCCCCAGCGTCGGCGACTGCCAGCGCAGCAGGGCTTCCATGCCCACCACATGGCCATCGCGTGCGCTGACCAGGGGCTGGTAGCGCAGCTTCAGCTCGGCATTGGGGATGGCATCGACGATCTGGCGCGCGATGATGCTCTCGCTGTGCGCGCTGGGTGGTGTGTCCACGGCATGGATACGCACCGCGTTGCCACCCTCGCGGGCGGCCTGGTACAGCGCATCTTCAGCATGATCGAGCAGGCGCGAGGTGCTGCTGGCATGCTCCGGGCACAGGCTGACGCCCAGCTTGCCGGTCATGAACAGGGTATAGGGCAGCACCGACAGCGGCAGTTCCATCTGCTGGCGGATTTCTTCGGCGAAGTCCTCCGGCAGCGGCAGGTCGGCGTCGCGCGGCACGGCGATCAGGAACTCGTCGCTGCCATGGCGCCACAGCTTGCCGCGCCCGCGCAGGTAGGACTGCAGGCGTTGTGCCACCAGTACCAGCGCCTGGTCACCCACTTCCGCGCTCATGTTCTCGTTGACCGACGCGAAGTGGTCGATGTCCACATGCATCAGCATCAGCGGCGTGCCACCCGAAGCGGCTTCGGCCACCATCGCCTGCAGCTCGGGATTGCCGGCGCCAAGGCGGTCAGGGGCATCGTCGATGCTGACCAGCGGCAGATTGGGATTCCACATAGGCTCAGTAATCCGGTGTTTCGACGGCAGCCGCGCAGGCTGCCTGGTAGGGAAGATGGACATCGACCAGGGTGCCGGCGCCGTGCGCCGACTCGATCCGCACGTGGCCGCCCACGCTCTGCGCACGTTCGCGCATGACGATCAGGCCCAGGCCGCGCGGGCCGTCAGGGTCGAAACCCTCGCCGTCGTCGCGGATCTGCAGGTGCAGCCCGCGCTGGCCGACATCGCGCAGCTGCAGCTGCACCTGGCTGGCGCGGGCGTGGCGCAGTACGTTGGTCAGGCTTTCCTGGGCGATGCGGAAGCAGGCCTGCTCGATGCTGTTGTCGGGCCGATGCGGCAGGGGCTCGATTTCGGCCAGCAGTTCCACCGGTGAGGAGCGGAACAGTACCCGTGCCTGCCAGCTCAGTGCCGCCTCCAGGCCCAGCGCATCCAGCTGTGGAGGCCGCAGCAGGGTGGAGATGTCACGCAGCTTGGCCACCGTGGTGTCGGCCAGGCTGACGATCTGTGCCAGATCCTCGCTGCGGCGCTTCGGATCGTCTTCGTCCTGCGCGGCATAGGCGGAGAGCTTGATGGCGGTGATGGCCTGCCCGATGTCATCGTGCAGGTCGCGCGAGATCGCGCGGCGCTCGTCCTCCTGCAGCGAGAACAACCGGCCGGCCATGGCCTGTAGTTCGCGGTTGCTGGTCTCCAGCGCACTGCGGGTGCGCTCGGAATCGCTCAGGTCACGCACGATCAGCAGCTTGCAGTCGCGACCGCCGTAGCGGACTTCGCCCACGGCCAGGCCGGCGTGGAAGCTGCGGCCATCGGCACGCTGCATCGCCACCACGCTGCTGTGGCCGGGGCCGTGCTGGGGCTGGCCGGCCCGGAGCTGCACGCGTACCCGCGCCAGATCGCTGTCGGCGACCAGAGCCGCCAGCGGCTCGCCGAGCAGGGCATGGCCGCCATAGCCGAACAGACTCGCGGCCCAGGCGTTGGCGTACAGCACGTGCTCCTCGAAGAGGATGACCACGCCGTCCGGCAGTACACGCACCAGTTCGCGGAACTGTTCCTCACGTTCGCGCAGCAGCCGCCGCGACTGCTCGCGCTCGGTCACGTCCTGCAGCGTGCCGAGCACGCGGTCGCGGCCGGCCTCGTCAACGCCGCTGGCCGCGCGCAGGTGCACCATCAACGCGCGGCCATCCATCGACAGCAGCGGCAGCAGCACGTCCACCTGCACCGGTTCGCCGGAACACAGTTCGGCCAGCAGCTGGTCTGCCTGCGCGGCAGTGGCCGGATCGGCCGCCACCAGCAGTTCGTCGAAGCGATGCCAGCGGCGCGCTTCCGGCGGGCGCCGGCCGAGCAGGCGATAGACCTGGCTGGAGTACCGGCCCAGCCCGCTGGAGGGGTCCAGTTCCCAGGCGCCGATCTTCGCCAGCTCATGCGCTTCCTCCACCCGTGCCAGTGCCTGGTCCCGGCGCAGCTGTGCAAGGTCCTCGGCGGTGCGATCGATGGCAATCAGCAGGCGTGCGTTGTGGCCGTCGTAACCGATTGCGTTCGAGCGCAGCTCCATCTGCCGCAGGCTGCCATCGCGCAGCTGCAGCTGCGCCCGCAGGATGCACAGCTGCTCGGGCGCCTCCCGGATGGCTTCGAGCTTGGTCTGCAGCGCCTGGTCCTGGCCGGGCGGCCAGAGCACGTCGATGGTGCGCTCAAGCAGTTCCTCGCGCTCCCAGCCGAAGGCGCTGCAGGCCGCAGGATTGGCATCGAGAATGGCCAGGCTGTCCAGATCGTAGACCAGGATCGGCCCGGGATTGCCCTCGAACATCTGCCGCAGGCGCAGCTCGGAGGCCTGCAGGCGGGCATGGGTGAGCAGCACGTGCTCGGCCAGCGGCCGCAGCAGCAGGTACAGCAGCCCGGCGCTGGCCAGGGCGAAGAACGACCCTTTCAGGCTTTGCCACAGTGATGCCTGGTACGGATCGGGTACCAGCAGCTGCACGGCGCTGTCGGTGGCGATCATCCAGGCCAGGGCCATCGCCAGGTAACTCAGCACGATCCGCCGACGATCGCGGCCCAGCGATTGGGCCATCCGCGGGTCGGGAACAGGGGCGGTGCCGGTCGGTTCTGCGGGCATGGACAGGGCAGCAGGTAGGGGCGCCGGCCATCTTACCGCGCAGGTGCCCCGTAGCCACTCAATTATCCGCCGCAGGCGCCGTTAACCACTGCGTGCCCCGCTGTCGGGCGTTTCATCCGGAGCAAGATCGCGTGGACCAAGGGATCATCGCCAGCCTGCTGCAGCATCCGCTCGCGTCGGCGCTGGTCATCGTCGACCGCACTGGCCGTCCGCTGGCAGCCAATCCGGCCGCGCGCGAGCATGGCCTGCCGGCGACGGTCGCGGCCTACGCGCCGATGCTGGAGGACCTGCGTCTGCTGGCCGCCGACGGTGGCATTGTTGCGTGCAGCCTGCCGGGAGGGCCGCGCGGGCATTACGACGGCCACCTGCGCGCCGTGCATGACGGCGCCGGCAATCTGCTGGCCTTCACCCTGAGCGTGCCGGAACCGGTGCCGCTGGCGGGTGGCGGACGCTGGGAACTGGCGCTGGACAGCGCTGGCCACAGCCTGTGGGACTGGGATATTCCCAGCGATCGCGTCACCCGCACCCCTGGCCTGGGCGAAGAGACCGCCAGCGGAATGCTGGCGCGCGTGCACGGCGAGGACATCGGCCACGTGCGCGCCGCGCTGGATCAGCACCTGCGTGGAACCAGCGACCAGTACAGCGCACAGTTCCGCTTCCGCCAGCCCGACGGGCAGTGGCGCTGGGTGCTTGATCGTGGCCGCGTGGTCGCGCGCACTGCCGACGGCCAGCCGCTGCGGATGGTCGGCACCCACACCGACATCGAACAGCAGAAGCAGCTGGAGGCGTTGCTGCACGAACAGCAGGTGCACCTGAGCGAGGCGCAGCGCATCGCCAGCATGGGCAGCTGGTCGTTCGATCCAGGCACGGGCTCCTTCTGGTGGTCGCCCGAACTGCGTTCGCTGCTCGCACTTGAGCCCGGCAACGTGCCCGGCCAGCGACGCTGGCTCAAGCAGCTGCATCCGCGTTCACGTGGAGCGCTGCGGGCAGCCTGGCGCCGCTTGTGGCGCGATGGCCGCTCCGCCAGCCTCGAACTGGAGCTGGCCCGCGGCAGCGGCGAACCATCGCTGCATCTGCGGCTGTGGATGCAGCCGCTGCTGGACGGCGAGGGCCAGCCCAAGCGCCTGCTGGGCCAGGTGCAGAACATCACCGAACAGCACCAGACCGATGCGCTGATCCGCTGGCGTACCGAGCTGCTCAACCGCGTTTCGGCCCTGGGCCGCATCGGCGGGTGCGAGATCGAGGTGCAGACCCGGCACATGCAATGGACCGAAGAGTGCTATCGCATCCACGGACTGCGCAAGGAGCCGATCACCCTGGACCAGGCGTTGGCGCTGTACACCGAGGACTCGCGCAGTGCGTTCGAGGCGGCGCTGGGCCGGATTGCCGGTGGCGGACTGCCCGAGCAGCTGGATCTCTGCTTCTATCGTCAATCGGGCCTGCGCGTATGGGTGCAGGTGCTGATCGAGCTGGATCGGCGCGATGGCCTGCCGCCACGTTTCGTGGTGCTGTTCCGTGACATCACGCGAGAGCGCGAGGCCAATGAGCGAATCGAGCTGCTGGCCCATTACGACCTGCTGACCGGCCTGCCGAACCGGGTGCTGCTGGGCGAGCAGACGGCTGAAGCAATCGAGGAAGCGCGTGATCGCGGCACCTCGCTGGCGATGCTGTTCATCGACCTGGATGGCTTCAAGACCATCAACGACAGCTTCGGCCATGCCACCGGTGATGCGCTGCTGAAGGCGGCGGCCACCCGACTGCACCAGAACCTGCGCAACAACGATCTGTTCGGCCGCTTCAGCGGTGACGAATTCATCGTGGTGCTGCGCGACCTGGCCGAACCGGAAGACGCTGGCCACGTGGCGCGCAAGCTGATCGGCTCGCTGGCCGAGCCGCTGCGCCGCGGCGATACCACGCTGAAGGTGGGGGCCAGCGTGGGCATCGCCATGCTGGGCGATACCCAGACCGATTTCGATTCACTGCTGCGCGCCGCCGATGCCGCGATGTATGCGGCCAAGGAAGCCGGTCGCAACACCTACCAGTACTACAGCCAGGATGCACTGGCCCGCATCCAGCGCCGGCTTGAGCTGGAGCATGCACTCCATGGCGCGATCGAGCGCGAGGAGTTCAGCCTGGCCTATCAGCCGCTGCTGCACGCCCACCTTGGCGAGCCACCGGCCATCGAAGCACTGCTGCGCTGGCATCGACCCGGCATCGGCTACTGCAGCCCGGCCGAGTTCATTCCCATCGCCGAGAAGTGCGGTGAAATCGTGCGCATCGGCGACTGGGTACTGAACGAAGCCTGCCGCCAGGCCACTGCCTGGGACAGAGCCGGTCTGCACTTCGACCGCATCGCGGTGAACGTCTCGGCCGTGCAGCTGCGTGATCGCGGCTTCGCCGAGCGGGTGATCGAGATCTGCCATGCCCATGGCTGGCCGCCACAGCGCTTGGAACTTGAGCTGACCGAGTCGGCGCTGATCCGTGACACCGACATCCTGCGTCATTGCTTCGACGTGCTGGAACGGCATGGTGTGCCGCTGGCGGTGGACGATTTCGGAACAGGATTCTCCAACCTCAACTACCTCAACCGGTTCCCGGTGGGCCGCCTGAAGATCGACCGCAGCTTCGTGCAGGGCATGCTGCACGACTCGGGTACGGCCGAGGTGACCCAGGCCATCGTGCACCTGGGCCACGCGCTGGGCATGAAGGTCGTGGCCGAAGGTGTGGAAACGCACCAGGAAGAAGACATGCTGCGCCGCCAGGGCTGCGACGAGATCCAGGGCTACCTGTACTCGCGGCCGCTGAGCCCGCGCGACCTGGCGCAGTGGCTGCGCCAGCAGCATCAGTCACCGTCGCGCACGGACGCCGGCAACGAAGCGCTGCTGGTGCGTTGACGACCTGCGCTGTCCGGCACGTGCTCTGGTAGGTGCCGACCTTGGTCGGCATGCACGCAGGTACATCCTCCATGTGTCAGCAGTCAGCGACGCTGCGCAAGCTCTGCGAGCACATCCAGCGCCTTGCGTTTCACCAGGCGGTCTATCCGCCAGCCGTGCTCTGGCACGGGCTCCGTCGAGGTGTAGATCTCTCCGTCGCCCAGCGGCCCCAACATCTCACGGACTCGCCAGAACATTGGCTCCTCGTCCTCGGTCAGGACATCCAGCTCAGGATCATCCAATGTCAGCAGGAAGTCGTGCAGGCTCCTGTTGCGGACGGCGTTGCTTGCTGGGAGAGTCAGCGCTGCAGGCGCGCATAGGTAGCCTTCGTGTGGTTCAAGCGTGAGGTCGACGCCAGTCTTCTCGCCACAGATCAGCATCTGGCCGAATGGCGAGATCGCATATACATGAAGGTTGTCCTTGTCCCGCGGCGGACTGCCTGCCAGAAGGGCAGCCAGGACGGTTTCGTATTGGGCAGGATCGACCATAGTCAGTCGATCATCGTGATAGCGCGCCAGGCCGTCGCGCTGCCACAGTGCAAGTAATGCATCCGGGAGCCTGCCCTTCCAGAGGGCCAGGGCGGTGTCAGTGACAGGTGTACCTGGAGTGCTGGCGCAGAGCTGATCCAGAATGCTCTTCACGAAGGGATCGGATGTATCGGAATCCGAGACTGCCGAGCAACTCTCCAGCTGGTCCCTGGCTTCCGAATCTCCAGGCAGCAGGTCGAGAAACGTCAGCATGATCTCGGCTCTTGCAAGCTCCCGGCTCCAGTCCTGAGCTGAAATGACGACCGCCCTGTCTCCGCAGACGAGCAGCAATGTGCCCGCTGGAAGGCTCTGCCATGGCTCGTCCAGTACCAGATAGCGCTCGGGTGTCTCGTCGCCATCATCGTCCAGGACGATGACCTTGGGACCCTCCTGCAGGCAGCCCGCGGAGACCTCGACCGTTGCGTCGATCACCCCCGCGTCAGGGTCGTATGCGTCGATTGGAGCAGAATAAGGGTGCTGGAACGCTCCGAATGTCTGCAGCGCCTGCTGAAGCGTCGCGAGGGAATCGGGATCCAGGGTCAACGGGTCGGGGGCAACCGGAAGCTGCAAGGCAAGCGAAAGGCAGAGGGCGGCGCTGGTCATCGGGCTGGGCTGATCTGAACCGAAATCGGTCCGGCACGATGAAGGGTGCGTTGATCGCATTCCATGCAAGAAATCCGAAACTCATGCATCCCCGGAACCATCCATGCGTGGTGGGGAACTGTCATCGTACGCAATCGTCAGCTGCATCCGCAGCGCCTGTACGGGGCCGCTCCAGCTCCGCTAGAGGAGGAAAGACGCAGGGCCAGAAGCATCGGCCCGAGCACGCGTGCCTTCTGGCCGTCGCACATTGAGCTCGCCCCATCCACGCACGCCCCGGCACTACTTCAGGGCATCTCCATCCAACCCCAGGTCCCAGGCCATGCCCAGCAGTTCGCTGGTGGTACCGGGCGAGGGCGAGCGCGCATCGGCGAGCTGCTGCAGCTCGCGGATCTCCTCATGCGCGACCTTTTCCAGCTGCTGCAGCTGTTCTCGCACGCTGGCGTTGCGCGGGCGTTCGATGTCGGTGAGGGAGGAGGGCGGGGCGCTGATCAGGGCCATGGGGCGCGTACAGGATGCATTCGGCGGTGGATCACAGGCAAAGGCCCCGGTCGAGCCGGGGCCTTGCAGACTGCCGGAGAGGGCAGCGGACACGCGTCTCAGAACAGTTCGACGGTACCGGCGCCCATGTTCTGCTGGGCGACCGGCTTGTGCGGCGGGCGCTCCCATTCGTTGCGCAGTTCGCGCAGACGGTTGCCGGTGCGCTGCAGCGCGCTGGCGATCTCTTCGTCGAAGACGCCGCCATTGCGGTGCAGCAGTTCCTGCAGGGCCACCGCTTCGCGGTTGATCGCGGTCAGTCGGTCGAGGTGGGTATGCACGCCACCCAGCGCCTGCGTGGCGATATCTTCGAACTGCAGCGCGCGCACGGCCTCGGCGACGCTGCCGTCGATGGCACGCGCACACTCGGACACCTCGCGCATGCCTTCGCCCAGAGAAGCATTGATCTGCGCCACGTTGTCCAGCATGGCCGCTGCTTCCTGGCGTGCTTCGCGGGAGCGGTCCATGTCGCGCGAAGCCATGTGCGAGACCGTCTCGCGGACCTTGGCGATGGCGTCCTTGGAGCTGTGGGCCAGCTTTCGGATCTGTTCGTTGAAGGTGGTCGAGCGCTCGGACAGGTTGCGCACTTCGTCGGCGACCACCGCGAAGCCGCGGCCGGCCTCGCCGGCACGGGCTGCTTCGATGGCGGCATTCAGCGCCAGCAGGTTGGTCTGGTCGGCAATCGACTTGACGTCTTCCAGCAGCGCGAAGATGCCGTCCAGGTGCTGCGCCATCTGGTCGATGTGCTGCACGGTGGTCGAACTCTGGCCGCTGACCTGTTCCAGCGCTTCCACCAGCTGCTCCATGCGATGGCTGGCATGCTGGGCGAACCGCGCAACGTCGAGGCCCGCACTGCCTTCATCGCCGGCACGGTCGACGATGCGCGACAGCGCCTGGCTCTGCTGGCGCGACTTGCGGTTCATTGCATCGAAGCTGCCGCCCAGGCTCGATACCGCCTGGCGGATCAGGTCGCGGGCGCGTTCCACTTCACCGCGCGAACCGTCGATTTCGTTGCCGACGAAGCTGCGCAGTTCGGTCAGCAGCTGGTCCTGCTCACGCAGGACGCGGGCCTGTTCCGGTGAGCGGTGCGCCTGGGCGCGGGCGGTCCACCACGCAAAGCCCAGCCAGCTCAGCGTCATCGTGGTCAGGATCGCCCAGCGCAGGGCGGCCGGCCATTCGAAGCCGATGGCGAAGGGGAGCAGCAGGGTCAGGGCCAGGGGGGCGGCCAGACGGATGAAAATGCGTGAGTACATGGACGTTCTCGGGAGGTGCACGGAGGATGTATCGGCCGTGTGCCCCTTCTCTTTAACGTCGATGCGCTTTCTGAATGCGCCGGATTTCCGGCGCCGGACGCTCGCCGGGCATGGCCCGGCGGTACCCGGCAGCGCTGCGCGACGGTCAGGCCATGCGGTAGCGCCGCGCCATGCCCGGCGGATGCAGATCAGCGGGTGGTAGCCCCGGGCCATGCCCGGCGGGTCCGGTTCAGCGGGCGACGGCCTGCAGCCAGGGCGGTGACAGCTTCAGCAGCCGCGCATGCACCGGGCAGTCTGCGGCGTGCGCACCCGGCAGGTAGCCCAGGCTCATCAGGAATTCGCCGGTGATCTCGCCGCCGGTGAAGCGGAAGGTCTTCTTGAACAGCTTCACCCAGTCAGCCTTGCTGCGTGGGTGATGCGCGTCCAGCCAGGCGGCGAAGCTGCCGTGGTCCGCACGCAGCTGCTGGATCACCTGTGCGTTGTGGATCGCGGCAAGCACCTTCAGGCGATTGCGGATGATGCCCGGGTCCGAGAGCAGGCGCTCGATGTCCTGCTCGGCATAGGCCGCGACCCGGTCCACGTCGAAGGCATCGTAGGCCGCGCGGAATCCTTCCCGCTTCTTCAGGATGGTCTCCCAGCTCAGGCCGGCCTGGTTGATCTCCAGCACCAGCCGCTCGAACAGCTCGCGTTCGTCGCGCTGCGGGAAGCCGTACTCGTGCGCGTGGTAGTAGTCGTGCACCGGGTGGCCGGGGGCGATCAGGCAATATCCGGACAAGGCGAACTCCTGCGGTACGGGGTGGTCATTATGCGCGCCGTGACCGGCAGGTGCAGGCATCGGGGGCGGCCAGCGGCTAGAATGGCGGCATGCCCGCAACTCCCACTTCCCTTGCCGATCACCTGCTCGTCGCGCTGCCGTCGCTGCTCGACGCGACCTTTGCCCGCAGCGTCGCGCTGATCTGCCAGCACGACGAGAACGGGGCGATGGGCGTGCTGGTCAACCAGCCGTCCGAGTACACGCTGGGCGAGGTGCTGTCGCAGATGGACATCGCCACCAGCGATGGCGACCTGCAGGCGCGCATGGTGCTCAACGGGGGGCCAGTGCATCCCGAGCGCGGGTTCGTCATCCACGACGATGCGCGGCCCTGGGATTCCAGCCTGACGGTGGGCGATGGCCTGTACCTGACCACGTCGCGCGACATTCTCGAAGCAATGGCCCGCGGCGAAGGCCCGGCCAATGCCGTGGTGACCCTTGGCTGCGCCGGATGGGGCGCCGGGCAGCTGGAAAGCGAGCTTTCCGAGAACAGCTGGCTGACCGTGCCGGCCGACGCCGAACTGGTGTTCCAGCTGCCGCTGGAGCAGCGCTGGCAGGGCGCTGCCTCGCGCATCGGCGTGGATCTGTTCCGGCTCACCGATTACAGCGGCCATGTCTGAGCCGGCCGCCCTCCGTCGCGATGGCACCGTGCTCGGCTTCGATGTCGGCGCGCGACGGATCGGTGTGGCCATCGGCAGTGCCTTCGCCGCGCATGCGCGTGCCGTGGCCGTGGTCGACGTGCACGGCAACGGCCCGGACTGGGCGGCGATCGAACGCCTCATCAAGGAATGGAAGCCCGATGGCCTGGTGGTCGGCGATCCGCTGACGCTCGACGGCCAGGACCAACCCAACCGCAAGCGCGCGCAGGGCTTCGCCCGCCAGCTGCGGGAACGATTCAAGCTGCCGGTGGTGATGATCGACGAGCGCTCAAGCTCGGTGGAAGCCGCCCGCCGCTTCGCCGTCGAGCGCGCCGAAGGGCGCAAGCGCCGCCGTGATGCGGCCGCGCTCGATGCGGTGGCTGCGGCGGTGATCATCGACCGCTGGCTGTCCTCGCCGGACGACGCCACTCCCATTCCCTGACTGCACGATTCCCGCCATGACCGCCCAGCAACTCGATGCCTCCGGCCGCCTGCGCCACCTGCTGACTCTTGAGGGCCTGCCCCGCGACACCCTGCTGCAGCTGCTCGACCGCGCGGGGCAGATCCGCGACGCGGCGGTCGGCCGCGTCGGCAACAAGCGGCACGTGCTGGCCGGTTCCGCGGTGTGCACGCTGTTCTTCGAACCGTCCACCCGCACGCGCAGCTCGTTCCAGCTGGCCGCGCAGCGCCTGGGCGCCGACGTGCTGAACTTCGATGCGTCGACCTCGTCCACGCGCAAGGGCGAAACCGCCTGCGACACGCTGCGCAACCTGGAAGCGATGGGCGTGCGCGGTTTCGTGGTGCGCCATCCCGATGATGGTGCCGTGGCCGCACTGGCCGAAGCGGCGGGCGAGGGCACCGCCCTCGTCAACGCCGGCGATGGGCGCAGTTCGCACCCCACCCAGGGCCTGCTGGACATGCTGACCCTGCGCCAGGCCAAGGGCCCGGATTTCTCGAAGCTGAAGGTGGTGATCGTCGGCGACGTGAAGCACTCGCGCGTCGCCCGCACCGACCTGCACGCACTGCGCACGCTGGGCGTGGGCGAGATCCGCGTGTGTGGCCCGCAGTCGCTGCTGCCGGACGACGAAACCCTGAAGGGCTGCGTGGTGGGCGAGGATTTCGACGCGATGCTGGAAGGGGTCGACGCACTGATGATGCTGCGCCTGCAGCGCGAGCGCATGGAAGAAGGGCTGGTGCCGTCGCTGGAGCAGTATCACGACCAGTACGGCCTGACCCGCGAACGCCTGGCCCGCGCCGGCAAGGACGCCGCGGTGCTGCACCCCGGCCCGATCAACCGCGGCGTGGAAGTGACCGACGATGTGGCCGATGGCCCACAGTCGTGGGTGCTGCGCCAGGTCGCCAACGGCGTCGCCGTGCGCATGGCCGTGTTGGAAACCCTGCTGGGCTGAACCCCGCTTTGGCAGGTGCCAACCTTGATTGACACACTTACCGCGCGGCTTGTCCGCGCACCGCTCTGGTAGATGCCAACCTTGGTTGGCACTATCCATCCGCGCCCAAGTTGTCGAGCGGATCACACGAAGCGCCAAGCTCCCATTCGCACCATGCATGGGGATATTGCCCAAGCCGCGTCGTCAGCCCGGCCCTGATCGGATTTCCCATCAGATACATCGCATGCCGGTGCAACGATTCGTCAGAGCGGATCGCATGATCGTGATAGCAGGCCTGCCAGAAGCGCCCGACTCGCCCCAGCAACCGGTTTACCTGCTGGGCGGTGCGCGACTTGAAACGCTTCATGACGGTTTCCAGCGTTCCCGCACGTAGTTCGACCAGCCAGTGGATGTGGTCGGGCATGACCACGTACGCAATCGAGCGGGTGAAGCCTTGCTGATCCAGTCGCTGGAATTCGCGGACTGCCAAGGCGGCCGCTGCGGCGTTGGTGAAGAGCGGCGCGCGGTCATGGACGACGGTGGTGAGGATATAGCTGAGGCCGATGCTGGAGCGACGACCGAGCAGGAGACGTGTGTTCTGCATGGAGCAAGCATGGACGGGCCTGCTTCCAGTGAGCATCGGGGAATGGGTTGGTTTCAGGTAGGCCAGTGCCAACCAAGGTTGGCAACTACCGAAGCTATGGCTCATCGCTTCTGCGCGAACAACCACGTCCACATCGCCGCATCGGCGTAGGTGGCATCCCAGGCGTTGTGGTTACCTTGCGGATACTCGGTGTAGCGTACGTCGGCGGCGCCGGTGGCCTGGAACGCGGCGTGCAGGCGGCGGTCGTCGTCTGGTGGCACCACATCGTCAAGCGCACCATGGAAGATCCAGATCGGCGTGTGCCGCAGGCGCTGTGCAATCGCGGCATACGGATCGGCTTCGTTGGCGACCTGCTCCACGAACAGGGTCGGCCGCACCGCGCGGGGGGCCAGCACCGCACCGCAGACCGGCACGATCGCCGCGAAACGGCGCGGGTCATCCAGTGCGATGTTCCAGCTGCCGTAGCCGCCCATCGACATGCCGGTCAGGTACTGCCGGGCCGGGTCGGCACCGAACTCGGCGAGGGTGGCGTCGAGTGCGGCCAGGGCCACCCGGTTGTTGCGGCCGCTCCATTCCTCGTGCCCGGGAACCTGTGGGAACACCACCAGCGCCGGGAAGTCGCGGTGGTCGCGCAGGTACGGGCCGAGCCCGGCGTGGGTCTGCTTCACGCCATCGCCGCCGCGCTCGCCAGAGCCGTGCAGGAACAGGATGACGGGCACATCGACCGGCGCGGCACCCTGCTGCGCCGAACCACGCGGCTGCAGGCCCGCCGGAATGAACACCTGGTAATAGGCCGTACGGCCATCCACCTTCACCGCACGCGCCTCGAAGCGTCCGTGCGCCCGTTCGGCGGTGCTGGCGCAGCCTCCTACCATCAGGACCAGCAGCAGCGGCAACCAGCGTGCAAGCAGACGAACCATGAGCGCGTTTCCTGATCTGGAATCGTTTTCATGGTAGTCCAGTCGCGCCTGGCCAGCATCGTGCAGCGCGTCACTCGGGCCGGGGGGCGCTGGCGACGATGTCCAGCTGCTCCTGCGCTTCAGCGTTGCCTTCGGCGGCGGCGGCCCGTACCTGTGCCAGATCCGGGTGCAGCACCACCAGCAGCGGGTTCTCGCACACCGGGCAGTCGTACTCGGTGGCGTCCTCGTCCAGCTCCATCACCATTGCCCGCGAACTGCCCTTCCATTCGCACGCGGCACAGGTATGCAGCTGGTCGCGCCAACCCGGCTGGAAGTAGTTTTCGATCGTGGTTGCCATGGGGTGTTCCAGTGGGAATGGGCCCCGCGCCCCGACCGGGGGCAGGGCGCAGGTCGGTCAGTGCAGCAGCACCAGGGTGGCCAGGCCGAGGAAGGTGAAGAAGCCCATCGAATCGGTCACGGCGGTCAGGAAAATACCGCTGGCCAAGGCCGGATCGAAGCCGAAACGTTTCAGGGTCAGCGGCACCAGCACACCGGCCAGCGCGGCGAACAGCAGGTTGAAGGTCAGCGCGATGGCGATCACCGCCGACAACCCCGGCGAATGGAACCAGGCCAGCACGATCAGGCCCAGCACGGAACCCAGCAACAGGCCGTTGAGCAGTGCCACCCGCACTTCCTTCCACAGCAGGGTGCGTGCATTGGATGCGCCCACCTGGCCCAGCGCCAGGCCGCGCACCATCAACGCCAGCACCTGCGTGCCTGCGTTGCCGCCGAGGCCGGCGACGATGGGCATGAGCACCGCCAGCGCCACCAGCTTGTCGATCGTGCCTTCGAAGTGACCGACCACGCTGGAGGCGAGGAAGGCGGTACACAGGTTCACCGACAGCCACATCAGGCGACGGCGCATCGCGCGCCACACCGGGCTGAACAGATCCTCGTCCTCGTCCAGGCCGGCGGCGCCCAGCGCCTGGTGCTCGGCCTGGCCACGGATGATGTCGACCACGTCATCGATGGTGATGCGGCCGACCAGAATGTTGTTGTCGTCCACCACCGGCGCGGAAATCCAGTCATGGTCGGAGAACTGGCGGGCGACCTCCTGGTCGCTCTCGCCGACATCGATCGCCGGCTGTTCGTCGTCGATCAACCGGTTGATCGGCGTGGTGTCTTCATGGGTGACCAGCGCTGCAAGCGAGACACGGCCAAGATACTGATGGCGGCGGCTGACCACGAACAGGTGGTCGGTATGGTCCGGCAGTTCGCCGCGCAGGCGCAGGTAGCGCAGCACCACGTCGACGTTGACGTCGGCGCGCACGGTCACCACGTCCGGGTTCATCAGGCGGCCAGCGCTGTCCTCGGGGTAGGACAGGACCTGCTCGAGGCGCTCGCGGTTCTCGCGGTCCATCGACTTGAGGACTTCGTCGATGACCGTGTCCGGCAGGTCCTCGACCAGATCGGCCAGGTCGTCGATGTCCAGGTCTTCGACCGCGGCGATGATCTCGTCCGGGTCCATGTCCGCGAGCAGGCTCTCGCGCACGTCGTCGCCGACGTGGACCAGCACCTCGCCGTCATCTTCCGGATCGACCAGGCCCCACACGACTTCGCGCTTTCCCGGCGGCAGCGATTCGAGCAGGTTGCCGATCTCGGCGGGGGCCAGAGTATTGACCAGGCGACGCACCGGTCCCAGCCGGCCACTGTCCAGTGCATCGGACAGCATCCGCAGTTGGCGCGCAGTCTTGTCGTGGCGTACAGCTTCAGCCATCGCAGCTCCCGCGGGATAAGAAAAGCCGCGATCCTGGCAAGGATGCGGCAACAAGGGTGTTCAGCGCGTCATTATCGCAAGGGGATGTTTCAACGCATACCCCGGTGTCTGCGGCCAGCGGGGTCCATGAATTCCGCCGGGGGGGGGGCCCGCCGACGGGGGGGGGTCAACCGGGGGGTGGGGCGGGGGGGCGAGCGGGCGGGGGGGGGGGGGGGGGGTGGGGGCGGGGCGGGGGGGGCGCCGCCCCCGCCCGCTGCCACGGGACGATCAGCCGCGCTGGCGCACGGTCTCGAACAGGCTGACGCCCGCGGCGACCGATACGTTCAGGCTCTCGATCTCGCC